>JBGTCC010000299.1:0-5129 GCA_041749055.1 Thermodesulfobacteriota bacterium
GGCGGCGGATGCCGGCGCCGACTTGATGGA
Organism: Thermodesulfobacteriota bacterium; assembly: GCA_041749055.1. Taxonomy (GTDB): domain Bacteria; phylum Desulfobacterota; class Binatia; order UBA9968; family UBA9968; genus DP-20. Next base: position 31 of record JBGTCC010000299.1, read on the forward strand.
CATGGAGTTCATGCAGTTTCATCCGACGGGCATGGTCTGGCCGCCCAGCGTGCGCGGCATCTTGGTCACCGAAGGCGTGCGCGGCGACGGCGGCACGTTAAAGAACACCAAGAACGAACGGTTCATGTTCAATTACATTCCCGATTTCTTCAAAGCCGAGACCGCGGAGACGATCGAAGAAGCCGAACGCTGGTACGACGACAAGCGTAGCAACCGCCGCACCCCCGATTTGCTGCCGCGCGACGAAGTCGCCCGGGCGATCAACTCGGAAGTCAAAGCCGGCCGCGGCACGCCCCATGGCGGCGTCTTCCTGGACATCGCTTCGCGCCGTCCGGCCGAATACATCCGTAAGCGGCTACCGTCGATGTACCATCAGTTTAAGGAACTGGCAGATGTCGATATCACCAAGGAAGCGATGGAAGTCGGCCCAACCTGCCACTATTCCATGGGCGGCGTGCGTGTCGACGCCGACAGCACGGCAACCACCGTCCCCGGCTTATTCGCCGCCGGCGAAGTCGCCGCCGGTCTTCATGGCGCCAATCGCCTGGGCGGCAACTCGCTCTCCGACTTGCTGGTATTCGGCCGGCGCGCCGGTCTCTATGCCGCGGAATATGCCAAGGGGCTGAACGGATCGTTGAGCGTAAATAACGACCAGGTCGAAGAATTCGCGAGAACCATGCTGGCGCCCTTTGAAACCCAAGGCAACGAGAATCCCTACACGATTCATTCCGACCTGCAGGAGTGCATGCAGGACTTGGTCGGCATCATTCGGGTCGAGTCGGAATTGAATCAGGCGCTGGAAATTATTCAAAAGCTCAAACAGCGCTCCCTGAAGGTAAAAGTCGAAGGCAACCGCCACTACAATCCGGGTTGGCATCTCGCGCTGGATTTGCATTCACTATTGACCTTTGCCGAAGCGGCCACGCTGGCGGCGATCATCCGTAAAGAGAGCCGCGGCGGGCACACCCGCGACGACTTCCCCAACACCGACGCGAAATTCGCCAAGGTCAACATCATCACGCGCATTAATAACGGCGAAATGACCCAGGCCCAGGAGCCGCTGCCGGAAGTACCGGACGAACTAAAAGCGCTGCTTGAGGAGAAACAATAATGGCTGAGCAACAAGTCCATATGCGGGTGTGGCGCGGCGACGCCAATGGCGGCGAGTTTAAAGACTACCGCATTGCCGTGGGTGAAGGACAGGTGGTGCTTGACGTCATCCACGCGATCCAGGCGCAACAAGCGGGCGATTTAGCGGTGCGTTGGAACTGCAAGGCCGGCAAATGCGGCTCATGCAGCGCTGAAGTCAACGGTAAGCCGCGGCTCATGTGCATGACGCGCATGAACACCTTCCAGCCCGGCGAAACCATCACGGTATCGCCGATGCGGACCTTCCCGATCATCCGCGATCTCGTCACCGACGTGTCGTATAACTATCAAAAGGCCAAAGAGATCCCGGCGTTCAAACCGAAGCCGAAAGAATCCGACGGCACGCGCCGAATGTATCAAGAAGACATCGACCGGGTACAGGAATTCCACAAGTGCATCGAATGCTTCCTATGCCAAAACGTCTGCCATGTCATCCGCGATCACGATGATAATAAGCCAGCCTTCTCCGGCCCGCGCCTTTTCGTCCGCTTGGCGTCCTTGGAAATGCACCCCCTCGACACCAATGACCGCATGGAGCTGATCAAACAGAAGGCCGGCCTGGGCTACTGCAACATCACGAAATGCTGCACCGAAGTCTGCCCGGAGCATATTCACATCACCGATAACGCCATCATCCCGCTCAAAGAACGGGTCGTCGACCGCTTCTACGACCCCATCGCAAAGCTGATGGGACTATTTTCCGCGAAGCATAAATAACACTCGAAGCGCGGCCCGCAGCAGCATCGAATCTGTGCGCCGCGTACGAGTCCGATAAATACTATTCAGGGACGCGGAATGGCCGCGGCTATTGAAGGCTCTGAGGGTTAGCGGCGCTCTCGGCGGCGGAGATACATCTTCACCCAGAAGTCATAGAGCGACGATAGGGTAAATTTCTCGACAGTGTTGCGTTTGGAGACTGACTCGTATTCGATGACAATCTCTTGACCTTCCTTGATCACCGCGACAAATCGCCCCTGCTTCTGTTCGACAATGGCGCCCACGGCACGGAAAACTTGCGACAGCGAATGGGCATCGGAACTGCCCGGTGTTCCACTCCGCTTCTGTTTGGCGCCGACGTCGATACGGGCTAGATCTTGCACCGAGAAATGCAGTTCGACCGGCTCGAACGGTTGAGGCGAAGCTGCGCCGGTTTTAGAGTGGCCACGGAGTCGTTGCCACAATTTTTTTGCCGTTTTTTCCTCAGCTGGCGGCTGATAACGTTTGGTGCCGGTAACTCGATAGCCATCGGGCTCAAGTCGCACGGTAAAGCGCTCCATGCCGAGGGTTTCTAAATGTTGCCCCAGTGATCTGAGTTGCTGCGAGTAGCTCCCTGTTTCGGCCATAGTGTCAAACCCCGGGACCAACTTGGGCAGAGCCTGGTAAAAAAGATTGATCCAAACAGAGTTGTGAATATCTAATCTGGAAATCGTCCACAAGGGCGAGGAAAAACTATCGCTCGCCACCCGGCTCACGTCGTTTGTACATCCGTACCCACTGGTCGTAGATCATCGGCATCGTGTAATCTTCCGAGACTTTTTGACCGCCGGATGACTGATATTCAAGCCTGACGATTCCCGCTTCTTTGGATATGAATAGGAGGTGACCGCGCTTTTGATCGACAACCCCGCCGAGAACACGAAGAATCTGTGGCAGAGAGTTCGCGTCGGGCGCCTGCCCCGCGTTGCGCCGGTGAGACTGCCCCTCGTGCTCCAATCGCTCGATGTCTCGCCATTCTAGACGCCACTCCAGGACACCTTCCGCTAATCGCCTTGCTTGGGCAGTGCCTTGCGACCCCGTACGATGAGATTCCAGTTCAGCCAAAAACGCTTTTTCACGGGGCGTCACCTGGGCGCGATTGCGGGTCTTATCGCGAATAACGACACCCTCTTGATCAATCGTCATGGCAAATGATTCGATGCGCAGAGAATCGAGCAACTGCCCGACCGGCCGTATTAGCTGAGCGTAGCTGAGAGGATCCATTACAAGGCTATTCGGCTACGCGCCGGCAGACTCGTTCGGGCTAGGCGCAGCGGGTAGATCTTTGGAGATAAAACCGCACCCAAAGATTGTAGAGATCGGCAGCCGTAAAGTATTCGCTATAGCGGCTGCCAAGGGAGCTTTCGTAAATCACTTCAAAGCTCTCACCCCGACGGGACAGCCGTACCATGCGGGAATACTTTTGGGTGAGATAGAAGCCGAGCGCACGAAGTGCTTGGGACAATCGTGAGGCATCCGTCGTCCCATGGGACTTCACACGTTGCGCCTGCCCTTCGCGCTCCAAGCGTCTGACATCGCCCGGCGAATAATTCAAGTCGACGGGTGTCACTCGGACACTGGAATCTCTCGCCGCCAACGCGCTACCCGTACCTCTAACCAAGCCCAGGGTCTTAGCCACGGCCGCGCCGGTGACGCGATAGCCATCGCCAGCCGGTTCGACACTAAAATCGCCGAGATTGAGGGTCTCAAGCGCTTGCCCAATCGCCCGCAGCGTGTGCGCGTACCCACTCGTTAAATCCACCTGAGCAGTTCCAAGTGGTTTCTCTGAAAACGGCAGATCCGCTAGACTCACAGGACCTCCTGATCATCGAGAAATTGTTTAGATAGAACTTTTTTTTAATAGTAAGCTTTCAATTTGTCAAGGTAAATTTGTCCACCGTAAAGCGAACCTAAGCGCGACTAGCAACTTTCTACCAACGGAGTATGCGAGCGAAAGCGCCCTAGGGAAATAGACCGTGGCGACGACTCCAGCGAGTTTGATCTTGAGGCGCAAATTCTTGGCGCTGTCGGCGTTCGCGAGGGCCTGGTCCACACAACAGCGACACCTGAAAACGTTCAGGATGTAATCAAAAATGAGACAAAGGTTAGATTCTCCGAATGCTAGTCCCACTCGGTTGAACGCCCATAATGCTTAACCCGCTCTTACTAAGTCCCGCCTTATCTTTCGCCAGTAGCGTATCGAGGGCCTCGTCCCCAGTCAGTCCTTCGAGTTTAATTTTGAGGCGTAGATTATTGGCGCTGTCGGAATTTATCAACGCCTGTTCGAGTGCGATCTTGCCGTCTTTGTATAGCGTGAACAATGCCTGATCAAATATCTGGCAGCCCTCGTTAACCCCCTGCTCCATCGCCTCTTTAAGCCTGTCGATTGCCCCTTGTTTGATCAAATCTTTGATCCGCGGAGTGTCAATCATAATTTCAATCGCGGGCACACGCATTCCCTCAACCGACGGAATCAACCGCTGCGCAATAATCGCGCGCAAACTCAATGATAAATGCATGAGGATTTGGGCGTGACGATCTGCGGGGAAGAAATTCAATATGCGATCAAATGATTGGTTGGCGTTGGTGGAATGAAGCGTTCCGAGGCACAAATGGCCGGTATCCGCAAACGTAATAGCCGCCTCCATGGACTCTCTATCGCGAATCTCGCCGATCAGAATGACATCGGGAGACTGGCGAACCGCATGTTTGAGCGCATCGGCAAAGGAATGAGTATCAAACCCTAATTCGCGCTGCGTGACAATGCATTTCTTATGGCGGTGAACAAATTCGATCGGATCTTCGACCGAAATAATATGGCCCGACCCGTAAGAATTGCGATAGTCGATCATGGCCGCCAAGGTAGTGGATTTTCCAGAGCCAGTGGCACCAACCACTAGAATCAAGCCGTTTTTTTTGGTTACAACCTCCTTCAGGACAGGCGGAAGTGTTAATTCGTCCAACGATCTAATCTCAAACTTGATTTTTCGAATAACCAGCGCGACCGAACCACGCTGGCGCAAAACGTTGACACGAAAACGGCTGAGCTCGGGAATAGAAAGAACTATCACTAGGTCCATCTCGAGTTTTGAATTAAATTCCTCCCACTGCTTTTCACTCATTACCGCCTTAGCAAGCTCCTCCAGATCCACCGGATTGAATTTAGAATCTCCTATCGGCTGAACGACGCCCTC
>JBGTCC010000300.1:0-5266 GCA_041749055.1 Thermodesulfobacteriota bacterium
TTGAGCGAATTGCAGGCCCAGGCGATCCTCGACCTGCGCTTGCAGCGCCTGACCGGCTTGGAGCGCGACAAGATCCTGGAAGAGCACCGCGAGACCGTCGCCCTGATCGCCAAGCTGCGGGCGATCCTCGCCGACGAGAAAGAGATCTACAAAATCATCGTCGGCGAGCTCAAAGAGATCAAGAAGCAGTACGGCGACGAGCGCCGCACCCAGATCGTCGATCACTCCGATGATATTTCCATCGAGGACATGATCGTCGACGAAGACATGGCGGTGACGATCTCTCATGAGGGCTATATCAAGCGCAACCCGGTGACCCTCTACCGGGCGCAGCGGCGCGGCGGCAAGGGCAAGATCGGGACGACGACCAAGGAAGAGGACTTTGTCGAGTCGTTGTTCATCGCCTCAATGCATTCCTATATTCTGTTTTTCACCACCGTCGGCAAGGTCTACTGGATCAAAGTCCATGAGCTGCCGCAGGCGAGCCGGGCGGCGCGCGGCAAGCCGATCGTCAACCTGCTCAATCTTGAGCCGGGCGAAAAAGTATCGGCGTTTCTCTCGGTGCGCGAGTTTCAAGAGGGGCGCTTCATCATTTTCGCCACCAAGAACGGTCTGATCAAAAAGACCGAGCTAATGGCCTATGCCCACCCCCGGCCCAGCGGGATTCGCGCCATCGGACTCGAAGAGCATGACGAGGTTATCGGCGTGCGCCTGACCGATGGCCTGCAGGAGCTGATTCTTTCCACCGCCGAGGGGCAGTCGATTCGTTTCAAGGAAGAGCAGGTGCGTGCCACTGGCCGCGGCACCTTCGGTGTCGTCGGCATGCGTCTGGACGAAGGCGATCATGTGGTCAGCATGGAGATACTCACCCGTGGCTTCGCGGTCTTGACGGTTTCCGACGGCGGCTACGGCAAGCGCACCGAGATGGATGAATACCGGCTGCAATCGCGCGGTGGCAAGGGCATTATCACGATGAAGACCAGCGACCGCACCGGCCGTGTTGTCGGCGTGCAGCAAGTCACCGAGGAGGACCAGCTCATGCTGGTCTCCAACATCGGGAAGATCATTCGCCTGCGGATCAAAGATATCCGCATCATCGGCCGCAACACCCAAGGGGTGCGCTTGATCGAACTCGAAGAAGGCGAGCGCCTGGTGTCACTGGCGCGGGTGGCGGAAAAAGAGGAAGAGGATGACGGTGGGGGCGACGCGTAGGCGCACAGCTCTTAGCGCGGCAAAGCCGAAGTCAATTCAGTCGGAATCGGATAGTTAGCCGTAAAGTCTGTCCTGAGCGAACGCCAAGGAGGCGGGCCGCGCAAAGAACACAAAGTCTTCCCAGTGGCGGTTCGGGTGTAGAGGGGTATCACAATACGTTTATGGGCGGCGGCGTGGTGGTCTCGGCTTTTCAAACCTTAGACTGTTTTCTTGCGTGGATCGACCATGGCTAGAGAGATTGGCGTTGTCGGCGCCGGCGGTTGGGGTACGGCGCTGGCCAAGGTGCTGGCCGATAAAGGCGAGCGGGTTACCTTGTGGTGTCATGGTTCCGCCAGTTTTCGCGAACTGGCGGAGCAACGGCAGAATTTGACCTATCTCCCCGGCATTGCGCTGCCCGACAATCTTGCCGTCACTCAGGTATTAAAAAATACGGTGGTCGATAAATCGCTGGTGATCTGCGCCGTGCCATCCCATGCCGTGCGCGAAGTTTTCACCGACGTGGCGGCGTATTTCGATGGCCAAACGCTTTTGCTGTGCGGCACGAAGGGGCTGGAGGAGGCGACGCTGCACACCATGGCTGAGCTGTTCGGGAATATTCTCGGCGCCGCCAGCAAGGAACGCCATGGCTTTCTTTCCGGGCCGACCTTTGCGATCGAAGTTGCCCGCGGCTTGCCGGCCGCGGTGACAGTCGCCGCCACTTCCGAAAGCGTGGCGCGCTCGATCCAAGAGATTCTCAGCACCGCCAGTCTACGGGTTTATACCTCGCTCGATGTGGTCGGCGTGCAAATCGGCGGCGTGGTGAAAAATGTCATCGCCATCGCCGCGGGCATTAGCGATGGTCTCGGCCTCGGGCAGAACGCCAGGGCGGCGTTGATTACCCGCGGTCTCGCGGAAATCACCCGTTTGGCTGTCCGCATGGGTGCCGATTCGACGACCTTGGCGGGGTTGCCGGGTCTGGGCGATTTAGTGCTGACCTGTGCCGGCGACTTGAGCCGCAACCGCGCGGTGGGTTTGCAGATCGCCGCCGGCAAGAGTTTGCCGGAGATCACCGCATCGACTCGCACCGTGGCTGAAGGAGTGCGCAATACCCGCGCGCTGCACGCTTTGGCCCAGCGTTTGGCGGTGGAAATGCCGATCGTCGAGCAGATGTACCAGGTGCTCTATGGCGCTAAGCGGCCGGCCGACGCGGCGCGCGATTTGATGTTACGGTCGTTAAAACCCGAGGCCGGTTAAAATTGACTTCGCCGGGACGGTATGATTGATATACTCACTTGGCTGTGAAGGCGGCCTGAAGGGGAAGTAGTCTTATGAGCAAAAGAACCTATCAACCGAGTAATATTAAGCGAAAGCGCACCCACGGATTTCTCGCGCGCATGGCGACTCCGGGCGGGCGCAATGTCATCAAACGGCGCCGCGCCAAGGGACGGAAAAAATTGACTGTGTCGGTGCCGCCCAAGCGGGCGCGCAGGTAACCACGGGGGAAGGCGCTGAAGGATAATCAAGCGTTCCCGAAGTCGGCCCGCCTGAGAAAACGACGCGAATTTTTGCGATTATCGCGATCGGGTTACAAGATCCATTCGGCAAACTTCGTCGTTATCAGCAAAACCAGCGATCATGCCGAGTCCCGCGTCGGTATCACGGTCAGCGGTAAGGTTGGCAACTCAGTGATCCGCAATCGGATCAAACGGCAAGTACGGGAATTCTTCCGCCGTCGCCGCGCGGCGTTGCCGCAAGCGGTGGATTTCCTCGTCATCGCGCGTAAAAGCGCGGTCAACCTGCCGTCGAGTATGCTTGACGCCGAATTGGCCAAAAGTTTTTCGCTGCCACGCGGGCCCCGGATGGTATAACCGCATGATCCGCTGGTTATTGATCTTGCCGATTCGCGCCTATCGCCTGTTGGTCTCGCCCTGGTTGCCGCCCGCTTGCCGGTTTTACCCGAGTTGCTCGGCCTATGCGCAAACGGCAATTCACCGTCACGGTGCGGTCAAAGGTCTGCTCTACACTCTATGGCGTTTCTGCCGCTGCCACCCTTTTAGCGCCGGCGGATACGATCCAGTTAGTTGAACTTAATCAATGGATAAACGCGCACTCATCGGCATCGCCTTATCGGTCCTGGTCTTGGTCGCTTACCAAGAATTTATTAGCCGCTATTATGGCCCGCCGCCGACAGTTCCGGCGCCGGCCGCGGAAAAGACAAATGCCGCTACGCCGACCAACGCTGCTGCGCCCTCTGGCGCTCCTCCCGCCGCCTCCAGTGCTGTCCCGGCGCAGGTTGCGCCGGCTATCGCGCCGCCTGACCAAGCGGCGCGAAATGTTCAGGTTGAAACCGACAACTACATCGCCGTTTTCACCAGCCACGGCGCCCGCCTGAAAAGCTTTCGATTCAAAAATTATCGCGCCAGCGCCGAACCTAAGAGTCCGCCCTTTGAGATCATAGTGGAAGCGAAGGATGTGCCGTTGCCCCTCGGGGTGCGCTGGCAAGCACCGGCGCCATTCGATGACGCCGGGTTATCTTATTCCGTTCAGGGCGAGAATCTTAAGCTCACCGGCGATGCCAAAGGGACCTTGATGTTTCAAGGCCAGACCGCCGATGGCGTGACAATTAGCAAAACCTTAACTTTTACCGGTAATCTCTATCCGATCCAGTTCGATGTCGCGGTGCAGTCGGCGGCGGGAACTGTGCCGGTTCCAGAAGTTTTTCTGACAGACAAAAGCGATCATACCGTGGTCAATCCCGGCGCGCCGTTCGAAGGCTTCGTCGCCTTAGTCGATAACAAGATCAAGCGCGAGGCGACGGTGGACGAGAGTAAAGGACATGAGTTTAGCGGCGACGTCGCCTGGGCCGGTTTCGGCCACACTTATTTTTTCGTTGCTTTGTTGCCGGAAAATGGCGCCGGGCACAAGGTTTCGGTGCGCCAAAATGGCGCCGCGCTGGTCGCTTCGCTGAGCGGACCGGCGGCCGGCGGCCGCTATCGTCTGTTTATCGGACCCAAAGAACTCGAACTGTTAAAGTTGGTGGGCAAGGACCTCGACCGCGCCATCGATCATGGCTATTTCGGCTTCGTCTCGGTGCCGCTGCTCTATGTGCTGCACTTTTTCCATCGCTTCACCGGCAGTTATGGCCTTGACATCATCATTTTGACGGTGCTGATCAAGTTGCTCATGTGGCCTCTGACGCATAAGAGCTTCAGTTCCATGAAATCAATGCAGAAGTTGGGGCCGCAGATGGAGAAGCTCAAAGAACGCTTCGCCAACGACAAAGAGAAACTCAATAAAGAAATCATGGATCTGTACAAGCGCAACGGCGTCAATCCGTTGGGCGGCTGCTTGCCGATGGTACTGCAATTTCCGGTCTTCATCGGTCTCTATAACGCGCTGAGCACGCCCATCGAGCTGCGCCATGCGCCGTTCTTGTGGATTCCGGACCTGTCGCGGCCCGACTGGGAGGCGCTGCCGTTTATCTTCAATGGCTGGCATTTGGGAATTCCCGTTCTCACCATCGTCATGGGTGCCACCATGTTTATCCAGCAATGGATGACGCCGTCGGCGGGCGATCCCAATCAAAGAAAATTGATGATGTTGATGCCGCTCATGTTTACCTTCATGTTCGTGTCGTTTCCCGCCGGCTTGACCGTTTACTGGCTGGTGAACAACGTGCTGAGCATCGCGCAGCAATACTGGATCAACCGCAGCGACAAGTAGCCGAGGAAGGTCAGTTATGGATTTCGTCGAAGCCGAAGGCGATAACATTGACGCCGCCATCGCAAACGCGCTGAAGACGCTCGGCGTCGGGCGCGAAAAGATCACCGTCGATATCATTTCCGAAGGACGCAAGGGGATACTCGGGTTTGGCGCGCAGAAAGCGAAAGTTCGTGCCTCGCTGCGCAAGCTCAATCTTGAACCCGACTCGGCGCCAGCCGAACCTCAGGCCGCGCAGACCCGGCAGACACCGGCAAGAGCAGCGGAGCCCAGACCACGGCCGCCAGAGCGGCGCTCGGCCGAAACGCGCCGAGTGGAACCGCCAAGAGCCGAGCCACGCGCCAGGGCGCCGGAA
>JBGTCC010000301.1:0-5429 GCA_041749055.1 Thermodesulfobacteriota bacterium
GAATCTCGTCCATTTTCATACTCTGTAGACGAGCGCAAGCTCATGGACACTTCGTGGTGAGGTCGTATTGTCGCCATCGTGCCCTGGCGCCGTCCTGACATGGCGGTAAAGGAAATTCGCCGGGTAAAAACTCTCGGCGGCGCCGCCGGCATTTATGCCCGCGGCATCGAATGGGATCAGCCGCTCACCCACCCCGACCACTGGCCGATCTACGAAGCGGCGGCGAATCAAGATTTACCGGTCACGGTTCACGTCGGCAACGGCTCCAGTCCGTTGATCCGCGAAATGTTCCAGGGCGTGCCGCGGCCGACCTACGAAGACGGCAAACCCCATGTCCATCCCTTGGGCAAAGGCATCGTCAGCGGCCCCTACGTGCTCTACGCCTTTCAACAAATTCTCGGCTCTAAGCTGCTCGAAGATTTTCCCAAGCTTCGCGTCGCTTTCTTGGAAGCCGGGTCGGAGTGGACGGTGCAACTCATTAAAGGCCTGCGCGGCCACAACAGCGCGAAGATCGATCGATGGCTCGCCGAACGGGTCTTCGTATACTGCGCCATGGACGACGATTTGCCGTACATCATCGGCAAGAACGGCGACGATTTTCTCGTCACCGCCACCGACTTTCCCCATGGCGATGAGTTCCGCCAAGATCAGCTAGCCAACGGTTTAAAGGCGCGCGGCGATCTGAGCGACACAACAATGGAGAAAATCCTCTCGGCAAATCCGCAGCGGTTGTTTCATTTCTAAGCGGCTGTGGGGCGGCGGCAACAAGCACGCATGAGCTACGCATTGATCGGCTCTGGCACGACCAAATCCATCGATGACCTAAAGGGAAAAGCGAGCGGTATCACCGGATTCGGCGGCATGAGCGAAGTCGCCGTCGTTGAATCGCTCAAACGCCCGTGGCCTCGTCAAAGATCGCGATTTCTCAATGCTCAATACCGAAGGTGGGCCGAAGAAAAGCTAAATCAGTCTGGCCGCCAATTCGGCACGCGCCGAAAAACCTCGGCTTCACGAAACAGCCGCAGTATATCGCCGTCGATCATGCCGCGCTTGCCTTCGTCGTGGAGAATCTCCAGGGCCTGCTCCCAAGGTACCGCCGGCTTATAGGGCCGATCGCTGGCCGACAGCGCGTCGAAGATATCGGCGATGGTCATGATCTTCGACTGCATTGGGATATCTTGCGCCGCCAAATTGCGCGGGTACCCCGTGCCATCGAGTTTCTCATGATGCGCCGCGGCGATCTCGGCAACGTTCTTGATCTCCTTGGTCCAAGGGATTTGCCGCAGGAAATTCTGCGTGTGATCGACATGGGATTGAATCTGCAAGCGCTCCGCCGGATCGAGACTGCCCTGCGCGATCGACAGTAAGCGCGCTTCCTGCGGCAACAATAGCGCCAATGGCCGTCCCTCGGCGTCGGTGACTTGCCGTGCTGCCACCAGGGCCAAGCGCGCAAAGTTATCGTCATGTAACAGGGTCGGCTCGTTGCAACGAACGATAAACGCCAGCAGCTCGTCGAGTTCCAGCAGCTCGGCTGCCAATTCGCACTGGAATCCCGCATGCTGGCGCACAAACTCGTCCCGCCCATTGTCGAGTAGGTAGGCAAGCTTGCGTTCGCTCTGCGCGTGTTCCAAAGCTTTGCGCGCGTAGGCGAAGCGTTGTTGGATCAGTTCGAGCTGGCCGGGATAAAGCTTTTTGGCTTTGACCAGCACCTGTTCGCGCACACCGACCTTGCCGAAGTCATGCAGCAGCGAGGCGTAGCGTAGCTCCTTCATCTCACCGCGGCTGAAGTGAACCTCGCGAAACGGCGCGGTATCGGCGCGGTCTACGGCTTGCGCCAGGCCAAGGGTCAAATCGGCGACGCGAAAGGAATGGCCGGACGTGGTCGGATCGCGCGATTCGATGGCCGTGACAGAGGCGCGCACGAAGCCCTCGAAGAGAGTCTCGATGCTCTCATAGAGCCGAATGTTCTCGATCGCCACCGCCGCCTGGCTTGCCACGGAACGGACCATCGGCCGGCATTGCTCGGGAAACGGCACCACTACCGTCTCGAGGCTATGGCGGTCGACGCGCAGCACCGGATCACGTTTGCAATTGATCAGTTGCACCACGCCGATGATTTCCCCTTGGGGATTTTTCATCGGCACCGCGAGCATCGACTTAATGCGGTAACCGCTTTCCTCGTCATAACTGGAGTTGAATCGAATCGGCAACGTTGCGGCAATGCGATGCACGTCGTCGATCGCCAACTCCATGCCGGTAAGCGCGACGTAGCCGGCGACGCTGGCATTATCGATGGGCAAATGAGACTCGGCAAAGGAAGGTTCACTGCTGTCGTTTTGATTCAGGGTAAAACGCAGCCGGCGCCCGCCATTGCCGTCGTCCTCGACCAAGTACAGCGACCCGGCGTCGCTCTGACTAATCTCCCGGAGTTTCTGCAGGATCAATTTGAGCAGCGACTCGCGGTCATGCTGCGACGACAGCGCGATGCCGATCTTATTGAGCCGGTCGATCTCGCTTTGGCTGCGCTGGAGTTGTTTTTCAATCTCGCTGTGCCGGCGCATTAGCAAAAGATTGTCGAATGCGGCGCGAATCTGGCTGCGCAGGACTGGCGCCGGTGCGGCGATCTGGACATCGGCGAATATCGGCAGAGCCCGCCCCCGCGGCACCACCTCTCCGTCGGAGCCAATCGCGTACAACAGCCGGACGCGATGGTCACGGATCGCCGCGCACCAACTTTCGCCGAGCGACTCCAGCCGGTCGACAAACACCACGGTGAGACCGCAATCCTCAGCCGGGCAATTTTCCGCCAGCGGCAGAATCCGCCAGTCAGGGTCGAGCCCGCTGAGCGACGGCGCCCAGCCGTCACGTTGATAATAAACTAGCCAGTCCAGGTGGGCTTGAGGGAAATCTCCGCGTCCTTGGGTTTTCGCGGCATCACACTCGCCAGCAGAGGGATCGTTGAGTTTCATGGCAATCACGGCACCGTTGGCCAATGACTAAATAAACTATCCGATAGCGGTAGCCGACTCAACCGGCTAGGCGCGCCCTCAGTGAGACAATCTTGACGGTCGGACCTTTCTGCCCAGGTTTGGATAGTGGGGCGCAAACATTGCCACAGGCGAAACACGTAGTTTTTAAGCTATCCAATGATCCTGGCAAGTGACGGGGAATGACCGATCGCAGCACTGCGAGGGACGAATTGGGCCGGACCACAGGGCCTTCACCAATAACCCAGTCTGACTCACAACTGAAAATTCTGCCAATTCGGGTGCACCGGCACGCAGGCAAATTCGCCACGCGGGTGGCACGACCCATGCTCCTCCACGAACACCAAGGCAAATCAGATTCACAAGCTCCTGGCGGCTCTTCCCCCTAGGACAATGAAAAGTGGAAAGGATCGCAACTATGAACCGATTTAAGTCAACGATGCGACGCTTGGTCATCCTCGGGAGCATCGCAGTCATAGCCGGCCAATTCGACGCCAGCGCCATTGCCCAATCCCACCCTCACCTGTTTCGCCAACGGCCGGTGGCCGTTCAGCCGGAGCGCAACGCCAGCGTGGCGTCCATCGGCGAGGTTGATCACAACCTTCTGGCCAGTAACCCCGCGCGCTTGACGATCGTCGTGCCCGGCAAAGCCGATCTGCTGATCGACCGTCATCATCACGACCAGCGCAGCGCGGACAACATGGTATGGCGCGGTCAGGCCGACGATGACCCAAGCAGCAAAGTCACTTTGACCCTCCATAACGGCATTCTTCTCGGCCATATACAGAGCGGCAATGAAATCTATGGGCTGCGTCCGGGACGCGATGGCCGCACGCTCATTGAAAAAATAGACACCGACAGTTTTAACCCCGAATGGGGCCATGACCACAATAGCCATGGCCGCGATAAAGTCCCGCCCATACCCGCTGGCGCTCCCGACCTGAGCGGCGCCAGCAGCGCAACCGCGCCCGCCACCGCGGCAGCAATAACGACATCAGAAATCGCCTTGATGTCGGTCTACACTCCACAGGCTCGCGCAGCCGCCGGGGGAACCGCGCAAATTCAAGCGCAAATTCAAGCCGCGGTGGATCAAGCCAACACAGCCTTTATCAACAGTAACATGACCGCGCGTTACCACTTGGCGCATACCGCCGAGGTGGCCTACAACGATTCGGGAAAAATTGACACCGACTTGAACTGGGTCACCGGCAACGCCGCGGTCGCTTCATTGCGCAATACCCACTCCGCCGACATGGTTTCACTCATCACCGAAAACGGCGGCGGTTATTGCGGCATCGCTTGGGTGCAAAGAAATCCTGGCGCCGGTTTCGCCTCCTATGCCTTTCAAGTCACAGCGCGCGGCTGCCTCACCAACAGCACCTTGGCTCATGAGCATGGCCACAACCTGGGCATGGAACATGACCCTGCTAGCGCTGGAATTTCACCCGCGGGTGCTTCTTATGACTGGTCTTTCGGCCACAACGTCCCCGGCGCATTCCGCACAATCATGTCCTACAACTGCGCCGCGCCTTGTCCGCGCGTGTTGCATTACTCCAATCCCGATATTCTCTACAGCGGTCTGCCGACTGGCATCGCCAACCAGCGTGACAATGCTTGGACTGGCGATTTGACCGCGCCGATCGTCGCCGCCTTTCGCAGCAGCGGTGACGCCGTCGCCAACAATTTACCGACATTTACCAGCGATCCGATCAGTAAGCCAAACGCCACCCTGGCGCTAGCCTATTCAAGCAGCATCGCCAGCAACGCCAGCGACGCTGACGGCGACGCTCTGACATTCTCCAAGAGTGGCGGACCGGGCTGGCTCATTGTCGCCCAAAACGGCGCTTTGACCGGCACGCCGAGTGGCAGCGATCTGGGCGTGAACACTTTCACAGTGAGCGTTACCGACGGCAAAGGCGCCCCCGACACCGCGACATTGCAAATCACCGTAGTCGGCGGGTTGAGCGCGCCGAGCGGTCTCGTCGGTTCGTCGACACTCGCGCGGCGCGTCAATCTCACCTGGAACGACAACTCCGGTAACGAGAGAGGCTTCAAAATCGAGCGCTCCACTGACGGCTCGAGCTTTACTAGAATCGCCACGCGTGGCGCTAACGTCACGGCTTTTACCGATGGTAACCGCCGCACCGGCTTGACCTACCACTACCGAGTGCGTAGTTACAACGCGAGCGGCCATTCCGCCTACTCCAATACTGTCAGCGTGGTTGCCAAGTAATCGGCCCAAGATACACCTCACGCCCCTCTGTCGAACCGGCTCGAGCCATCGAGCCGGTTTTTTTTCGACTTCGTCCTGCTTGTTCTCGGTTCGATCCAAGATCGGAGCCGTAGACATTGTGCACGCCTTGGCATAAGTAATTTGAAGCAATCTGTGCAGAGGTACGCCTATGGACATTGACGAGCTAAAGCAAGACATCGTCACCGCCA
>JBGTCC010000302.1:0-2736 GCA_041749055.1 Thermodesulfobacteriota bacterium
CACCATTTTTTTCAAATCCCGAACATAAATCCCAACATGTCCCAGCCCAACGACTGCTGCCATTAATCCCCTCCCAAGCGCATAATCCACCGAACCGTTCCCCTTAGCTATCTAGCGCCAAAGTGTAAGTGCAATCAAGCCATAGCAAAGACATGGCACAGGTATCAGAGTTAGAATGGGGTAGACAATCGCGGACGCTTGCGCTACTGGGTTGGCCATGAAGCCAGAAGTATTTATCGATGAACTGTGGAGCTATGCCGCGGAAGTGCCGATGGAGCAACATCCCTGGTTCGACGGTATCATTAAGCACCGTTGGACCAAGGAACAAATCATTCTCGGCGAAGTGCAGCACTATCTGCGGGTCAGGACCAATCCGATCTTCTTTGGCCATATGGCGATCAACGCGGTAGCGGCCAAGGAATACACCGTGATGGCGACGGTGTTGGAAAACTTCATGGAGGAACTTGGCGGCAAGCGCACCCATGTCGATATCATGCTGCAATTTCTTGAAGAAGGCGGCATTTCGCGCGAACAGGCCGATAACGCCGAACCCGCGCCGGGAACTTTGGCGGCAATTGAGATGATCGTCGGCTGCTGCCAGCGCCGCTCCGCCCTCGAAGGCGTCGCCATGCTCGCCTTTGTCGAAAGCCAACTCGGCGGCGCCGGCAAGATTTCTGAAAAGGTCTATCGCGAGCTCACCGGTCACTACGGGTTTTCGCCCCGTGCGGCAGCGACCTATCAACTCCACGCCGCCCAGGACGAAGGCCATGGCAGCCGCCAGATCGACGCCATCCGCATGCTGGCCACCGACGAAGCGACGCAAAATAAAATTCGCGCTGCGGTAAAGTTGGGACTATCGGCTTTCACCTTGGAGTGGGACGGGCATGTTCAGGCGATGACCGGCAAGCGAGAATTCTGGGGCGGGGTAAAAGATCTTCAGCTGCGCCAACCCACTGTGAAGCTGAGCCAATAACCTGCGCAGGATCTTGATCCTTGGGTATCGCTGCGCTCCGCCGATCCTACGGTCTTGCGAATCTCATCCGTGCCCCTGGCGGAAAACCCGTAATCCGAAACTCTAGACCCGAAACTGCTCTCAGCACGGCCATTCCTTGGGCAAATCTTTCCTAAGCTTTTTGTATTCCGCGTCGTCGCTATGCTCAACGCGCAAGCGCGTGAGTGCCGCGACGATTTCCTCCTGGCTGATTTTCAGCGAATTGGAGACCATACCCGTGGTCTCTTCGAAGCCCATGCCTCAATTGCTATGTCAGCCGCGCATGCGTTGAAGCACGTATATGTCTTGGTAGTTCTTCTCCATAAGCCCTTTGCCAACTATTGCTTCATTCAAGTTGCTACGCCCGAGAAACCAATTTTCTGCGCCGTAATCAATTCGACTGCTGTGTTCGGTTGTCCTTCCGAATCGGCAACGACCCGAACGCGAATAAAGATGCGCCAAGGTTCGTCCGACCAGACAACTTGGAAAATGACAAAGCCATTCTCGGTCACGAGTCCAGCCGGTTCATCGCATCGGACCACGGTCTGAAACCGCGCATCTTGGCCTGAGCTCAACACCAGCGCCGGTTCGAAACTTTGCTCAGCGGACCGGAACTGTCCATGCGGCAAGCGCACAGATTGGATATGAAGTAAGTGAACTCCCCTGTTGGTAATTTTCCACCCCATACTCCAACTCCCCAGTACTCCGCTCCCCTCTACCGATAGCTGCTCCAGCTCAATCGCCGGGCCCAATTCACCGCCGGCCATAGGCTATTTCAGCTTGCCCTCGGCGCGCAGTTCCTGCTGGGCGTTTTTGAGAATGCGGTCGTTGATCACTCGGTCCAAGGTAAAGTTTTTCTCGACCAGTCCGGCGCGAATGTCTTCGTCGAGCATCTGCTGGAGTCCCGCGGTGACGATCGAGAGATCGGCGGTCAAACCGGGCGAGTAAAGATCCCACGCGGCGCTGACGATTTCCGGATCGCCGGTGAGACCCGAATCATAGCTGGCTTTGATCGCCTCTCTCTTGTTGAATTTGGCCAACTGCATTCCCTGGATAAAGCCCTTGAGCACTCGTCTGCTCATGTCCGGGTATTTTTCCAAAACTTCATTGCGCGTGACGATAATATTCTGCGGGATGCCCAGCGACTCGCTCAAATTACTGATCAACGAGTAACCGGCTTTGATCAGCCGCACTCCATCCTCGGGCGAGAATGGCGCCGCGGCGATGATTCCCTTCTCGATGGCCGCCGCGCGCAGCACGGTGCCGCCGATGGCCCTCAGCGTGACATCCTTGTCCGGATTGATGTTATGCTTTTTAAGGAAAGCCTTCATGGCAAATTCCGAGTAGGTCCCGGCGCCGGTTACGCCGATCATTTTACCCCGGAGATCCTCCACTGTGCGGGTCTGCTTGTTGCCAAGCAGGATGTAATTGGTCGTGCTCGAAGTGCAGCCGATGATGGACAAGTCCAATCCCCGTGCCCGGCTGCGAAAAACCGCCTGGGCACCGCCAATGGCGGCAAAATCGACTTCCCCCGAAACCAGCGCGGCGATCGCCGCCGGCCCGCCGCGAATCAAGATCGGCTCGATCTGCAACCCCTGCTGCTTGAAATAGCCGCGCGCCAACGCCGCCCGGAAAGGAATCTCGCTATTCCACGCCAGACTGACAAAAACCATGCGGACGTTCTTTTTCTCCTGAGCCAATGAAAGGTCGGCACAAAGAACCACAACAATTAGGCAAGTCCCAAC
>JBGTCC010000303.1:0-5808 GCA_041749055.1 Thermodesulfobacteriota bacterium
TGCGGACTTTATTCAACTCCGAATCTTCCAGCGGGTTTTTTTGAATGCGCAGGATCTCTTCGTAGAGCAGTTTTTCCAGGGCGGCCAAGTCGGTGGTCGGCCGCGCCATCAGGCTGAACCAGAACAGCGACGGCCCGCGCTTTTCCTCGGCGTCGGCGTAGACGCTCAAGGCCATTTCTTTTTCCTTGACGAATTTCTGATACAGCCGCGAGGAGACGCCGCTGGAAAGAATCTGCCCGAGCATTTCCAAGGCGTACCAATCCGGCGTATTGGCCGGGGGAATTTTGAACACGATATCGAGGCGTGGCGTTTGCGCGAAGCCGTCTTCGACAGATTTGCGCCGCTCGGCCTTCTGCTCCGGCTCGCTCATGTCGGCCGGCGCCGGCGCCGGCTGCGCCGGAATAGGCTCGAAATATTTCTTAATCAACGCCAACGCAGCGTCGGTTTTGAAATCGCCGACCAGCGACAGCACCGCATTGTTGGGCGCGTAGTAAGTGCGAAAAAAACCCATGGCATCTTCCAGCGTCGCGGCGTTGAGATCATCCATGGAGCCGATGGTCGAATGTTTGTAGGGGAAATTGTCGTAGACCAGGTCGATCACCGCCTCATAGGTCTTGCCGTAGGCGCGGTTGTCGTAGTTCTGCCGCCGTTCCTCTTGCACCGTCGAGCGTTGATTGTCGAAGTTCGCCTGGTTGATCGCCGGCGCGCGCATGCGGTCGGCCTCGAGAAAGATCCCCAACTCCAACTGATTCGCCGGTAACGTTTCAAAATAGTTGGTGCGATCGGAGTTGGTCGTGCCGTTGGCGCTGCCGCCGTTGTTTTGCACCAGAATGAAATGCTCGCCCTTGCCGACATTTTCCGAGCCTTGAAACAACATATGCTCAAACAGATGGGCAAAGCCGGTGCGCCCCGGGCGCTCATCGCGGGATCCGACGTTGTACGTCATGCAGATGGAAAAGGTCGGCGCGCGATGATCCTCGGCGAGCAACACGCGCAGGCCGTTTTTAAGCTTGAACTCTTCAAAAACGATATCATAAGATTTTGCCGCCGCGCTGGCCTTTGCCGCGACGCTCGGTGCTTTTACCGCCGGTTTGGTTTTCTTGGCGGCTGCCACCTTGGCGTTCGCCGCGCGACGCTGTTTCGGCTTAGCCTCGCCGGCTTCGACAGTTACGGCAGAAGCGAGAAACAGCAGCGCAACCCCAAGCGCCGCCCACGTCCGGCGGCTAGAAACAATTCTCCGGCTTTTGGCGATCATTTCAGAAACTCCCGCGTAGCGATTCTGGTCATAAATTTATTACTAGCATCATTCTCGGCGACAAGGAACTTATCCGGGCGAAGCGCCCACGTGGGATGGCGCCAGCTATCTGTACGGCGTGGAGCTGCAAAAAAGGATCGAGAGAACCATCACCCAACCGCCCGGCGTCATCTAACGGATCAAAGAGATATTCTGCAAGAATCGTCATAGATACTTAGCCGTTCAACGATCTCCCTTCTGGGCGAATTCAAACTTTTCGTGCGCTATCCGAGCTCCGATATTTTGCCCGAATGATTGCCCTCCTTCGTTAGTCTTCGCGCTCGGCCGCCCTCGGCCTGGCCGACGCAGCCTGAGATTTCACTTCTGAAATTTACCGCGAATCGCAGAAATAAAGCGGAACACTTTTCGTCCCGCGTGCGCAATATTGTTCAAAGAAAGCGGCAAACAACTCCTTTAAAGTCCAGCTAGGGGATTAAAGACTCCCGGACTTCATCTCGCAACTAGTGACAATTGAAGCTGAATTGGTTCACTTGTAGCGGCCCTGTCAGTCGCTGAGAAAAGATTCCACTTGTGGCCGCAGCCTTGCGTTAAGCCTTGTCGCCATTTTGCATGGAGAAAAACACATGAAAAAAATCATTGCCCTGCTTCTGATGTTTCTCTGCGCCACGGTCATGGCAACAACGCCGTCACATGGCAACGAATTCAAAGAACGCGAGGTCAAAATCGCCCAGTACAAGAAATGGCTCGATACGCTCGGACCCCGAGGTTCACAATATTGGCTGCGGCTCGATTCCGGACGCCGCCCGCATCGTCTGTACGTAGGCGAGGCTTTTCACCGAGCCGATGCGCAAAGCCAAGAGCAATTCATCGACAAGTACTCCAATTACCTCGCCGGCCATCCAGAAAAATTCATGCTGATCGATCTCTTCGACGCCGATACCAGCAAACTGGTCGGCGAATACGGCTTTGGCGGTTTCAAGATGTATATCGACGCACCGCGTCACGCTGATACTTTCTCGAAATAAACCTTCACCGAAGGCGGGCGATGCACGACTCGCCTTCGGTGAAGTTGAGATCTACGGGACAACATCAAGAAACAACTGCTGGGCCTTCCGCCACCAAATTAGATCTTCAAAACTCCAGATTTCGCTCATAATCTATCTGCGCTAACTCACTAATTCCCTAACTCCGAAATCACTTGCACCCCTACGGTTTCCAGCCGATCTTGTTGAGTTGCGTATCGGCCTCAGACGCGAAGCTGAAGTCGTAACCCTTGGCGTTAGGCAACGTTTCGTTGCCGTTGATCACCTGGCGGATAATGGCGAGATCGTTGCGCTGAGTCTCGTCGTCGACCATGCCGCTGCGCGTGAAGGTCGGTATGATGTCATCGTAGACCCGGTTGGCCTGCTGGCGCGAAACGTTGGCGAACTTGATCATTGCCCCAATGGTGCCCTCCTTGTCTTGGCGCATATAACGCAAGGCTTTGATCGCCGCGCGCATGAAGCCGCCGATCATTTTGGGGTTCTCTTTGATTAGTTTGTCGGTGGTCGCCAGCGTGCCCCAGGAGTTTTTTACCTCGTTGCCCATGAAAAACATTTCGCGCATGCCTTTGTCCAAGGCCACGTAGCGCTGTTCCACGCTGAGAATCGCGGCGTCGAAGCCGCCGCCCAACAGTGCCGCGAGCTGATTGCCCTGTCCGACATCTAGGTAAGTCACATCTTTATTGCCGTCGAGGCCATGCTTGGTGAGCACTTGGCGCGCCATAAAAGTTGCGATGGCGGCGACCCCGGTGGTGGCGATTCGTTTACCTTTTAGATCTTTCGGGCTGGTAATTTCCGGCTTGGTGACGAACCACTGGAGGACTCTATCGTTGGTTGCGAGCACGACTTTCAACGGCGTATTGCCGCGCGCGACGCTGACCAATGCGCTGCTGCCGGCACCGGTGAAGTGAATATCGCCGCCGAGCATCGCCTGGATGCTCGTGGTCGGCGCGACGAAGATGACCCTCTGATCGATCCCTTCCTCTTTCATGTAGCCCTTCTGCTGGGCGATCGGGTAGATGACCATCTGGAAGCTGCGCGCGGGAATCGCCATGTTAACGATCTGGAGCGGCTGCGCGCTGGCAACCTTGCTAGCGAACAGAATAGCGCCAAGCCCGACAAGTGAAATAGTTAGCGAAGTACGCGTCATGAGTTAGCTCCTCTCTCTGCACCGTTATCCCAAAGCCAGGGGTGGGTTTGCTGGACTATAGCCCGAGTTGCACTTACCCTCATCCCACCGTCTCCCGTTTGCGGGAGAGGGTGGGATGAAGACTTAGTTTACCGAAACCGATTTTGAACGGCGCGTTAATTCAGCGGGTAGAGTAATTTTGGATTGTCGAAGAACATTTTGTTGGCGATCGACTGCGGCACATCCTCGCGCGCGCGGATGGTCGCGACTAACTGGCGCTCTTCGGAGGGATCTTGATGGCCATAGTCGGAACCGATGATCAGATGATCCTCGCCGGTAAATTCAGAGATGTATTTGATGTCTTCGTCCGCTTCGGCGGCGACGAAAATACGGTATTCACGGAACATGTCTTTGTCGGAGGCGAACTGCCATTTTTCTTTGAATAGCCGTTTCAGGATATGCATCATGAACGGCACCCAGCCCGCGGAGGCTTCGATGAAACCGAACTTCAGTTGGGGATACTGCTCGGGAATCTTGTTGGCAATCAGATCGCGGAACGCGAGGATCGGTTGAATGCGGCTATGGCCGAAGGTGTGATTGCGCTCGACATCGAATAATTTGATGAACAACGGGCAACCCGCGCCGGTGTGAATCAAAATCGGCAGCTCGGTATCGTTGGCCGCCTGATAGATCGGATGGAAATAGGGATTATCCAAGGTGCGCTCGCCTTCGATGCCGCGGAAGAACACGCCCACCGCGCCGTTGTCTTTTGCCCACTTTATTTCTTTGACCGACTCTTCGGTGGAATGGAGCGGCGGCACGACGACCCAACGCATGCGCCCGCCGGACTTGGCGCAGGCTTGCGCGATGAAGCGGTTGTAAGCGCGCGCCATGGCAACATCGAGGGCGGCATCGTCGGTGATGTAAATGAGAAACAGCGTCGGAAACACCACCTGCGTGTCGACGCCCAACTTATCCATGTCGCGTAGCCGGCCAGGAATGTCGGTCATTTCGCGATAGGGCAGATGAATATCGCCGCGGGACAACTCTAATTTGGATGCCGATGGCGTGATCAGGCGAAAGCTGCCCTTGCCGTTGGGTTTAGGAAAAATGTTGCCGTCGATCAGCCAGAACGCATTGCGTGCGCCGTAGAGAGTATCTTCCGGACTCTTGAGCATCACCGGGCGGCGCGCGTACATGTCTTTGTCGAACATCGCCCACATCGCTTCGCCTTCGGAAATATGGGTATCCGAATCGATTATGCCTGCCATAAAAAATCCTCCTTAGTTTGACATGTTGGAAATTGAATTTTCCCTATGTGCACGACTAACAACTGGAGTACTGGAGTGTTGGAGTCATGGGGCCGATTCCGGCGTTCGAGCCGATTGACGATCATGAGGCACGAACGCTGAATACCAACACTCCATCATTCCACTACTCCATCACTCCAATCCCACCCTACGGCTCCACCCCGCTTTGGTCAACTGCCGGTCGGCGTCCAGGACGAAGCTGAAGTCGAACGCCCGCGCAGGCGCCAGCGATTCTTTGGAATCGAGCACCTGGCGGATCACCGCGAGATCGTTCTTCTGGGTGTCTTCATCGGCGGCGCCGTTGGCGGTAAAGGTGCCGATCAGGTCGTCATACAGCCGCGTCACAGTCGCTTGGGGCAAGCCGGAAAACTTGGTAAACGCGGCGATGGTGCCGTCGCGATCCCGTTTGATCAGCCGCAAGGCTTTCAACGTCGCGCGCGTGAACCCGGCCATGACCTTGGGCTGCTCCTTCATGAATTTCTCCGAAGCCGCGCTGGTACCGGCTACGCCTTCACGGCCCCAGCTATCGCCCATTCCGACGCGATCTGCCGGGTGTTGGCCGCCGGGTCTGTGGACAATTGGGCGACCAGTTTGCCCATGTGCAGCATATCGATCTGCAGCGACTCGTTCATGTAGCCAAGATAATCGTCGAAAGTTCTCTCGGCGAGGGAACGATAGTGGGCGAATTTGTCGATGAGCAGCTGGACGACCTTCTCGCGATTGGCCTTGGCGTGAAGAATCCCTTCGCGGTGCGCCGTTAAGAAAGTTCTGAAGTCCTGTTCACTCTCGGCAAGAAGTCGCTGCGTCGTTTCAATGGTGATCGGCAACGGATCGTCGACCAGATCGTTCCAGTCGAGCATGCGGTGAAAACCTTTGTCTTCGGCGACGAAACCATAGGGACGCGGCACGATCGCGGCTGCGGTTTTTTTGTCGAGCAAGCTGTGGAACGCTTCTTGGTCGCTGGCGACCAGCTTGATCTGGAAATCGTAACCGACGGCGAGGCCGCCCAGCTGTTGGAACTGCCAGCCCAGAGGCACGCCGCGCGCCGGCCCATCGCGGCAGACGACGGTTTGG
>JBGTCC010000304.1:0-4116 GCA_041749055.1 Thermodesulfobacteriota bacterium
CGCATATGGACACGAGTAACGTCGATACCGTGCTGGTCGCGGGTAAGGTGATGAAGCGCGCCGGCAAATTGGTTGGCGTCGACATGAAGGCTATCGCCGAACTCGCCGAGCGCTCGCGTAATTTCATCGTCGGCAAAACCGGCTGGCCGCGCTCGGTGCTCGATACCAGCAGATCCGGGCGGTAAGCATTGAAGTGTCGTCGTTTGGGCGCTGGACAGCGGTGTCATTTCGACCGGAGGGAGAAATCCAGGATCGCTCACCTGTGTTCGAGATGACACTATACCCAGATTCGCGTTGCCCTACTCATCGAGCTCGGGATAGTGACGAAAGATGCCGTTGGTGTTGAACGCCAAACGGCGCGGCGACGCCAGGTATTTCTTGAGCCGCGGCCGGGTCGCGACCCGGTCGCGCAGGGCGATGGCGCGCGGGATGGTCGGTTCGATCTTCGCCATGGTCCGTGGAAAGGCGTAGCGCAGCCCTTCGACCATCTGAAACAGCGACAGATCGGCGTAGCAAATTTGTTTACCGAGTAGATACCGACTGCCTTTGGGATTCTTCGCGAGAATCTTTTCGTAGTAGCCAAAGAACTTCGGCATGCGTTGGGAAGTAAAGAACGACGCGCGCTTTTTCGCTTCGTCTTTTTGTTCTTCGTAGTACAGCGCGTTGGCGATGGGATGATGAGTATTGCCGACCTCGGCGACCCAGTCGGTGACCGTGAGTTGTAATTGATGCACCCAATGCCGGCTCGCTTGGTCTTTCGGCACTAGCTCCAGTCGCGGACCGAGGTATTGGAGGATATTGGCGGTCTGGCCGATCATGAGCTTGCCGGCCTGCAAGAATGGCGGCGCATAGGATGGGTGCTCGACGCTTGGATCTTCGAGGATTTTCATGATGCCGGCGCGGCCGAACGCGGGATCGCGGGCGACGTCGATATAGTCGGCACCGGCGTCCTCCAACGCCAAGCGGACGAATTCACCGCGGCCTTGGATGGATGGTTGGTAAAAGAGTTCGTAGCGCATGTTTGTTCTCCTTCTCTGTCGCTAGAAAGCAGCGGTTCGATTTTCTAACGCGGCGCCAGCTTATCGATCAAACCGCTGGTTTCAAAAGCCCTGAGCAGACTATTATCGAAGATCCCCTTCACGTCGACTTTCGGCAGCGCCGGGCCTTGAGCCTGCATGGCGTCGATGGTTGCCCGCGCCGAAACCTCGTCGACGTAGGGAATGCGCGGCAAGTCCGACGCCATCTCGTCGTAGAATTTATTCAAGAACACGGCGTCGCGTTGGCGGGTGTATTTGGCGATCACCCGGATGGTCGAGTCGCGCTGGCTGCGCACATGGGCGAGCCCTTCGACATAGCCGCGCAAAAAAGCCTCGGCGCCGTCGCGCCGCTCGCGTAGATATTTTCTTGTCGTGCCGGTAATGGTGATCAGCTGGCGGATGCCAAGATCGCGGATGATCGAAAACTTTTTCAAACCCTGCTTCTCGGCGGCGTAGGTGTTGGGCGCGGTCAGTATGGTCGCGGCGGCCTGCTTACGCAGCACCGCGGCGGTGCGCTCGGGCTGGCCGGCGGTGCCGAACTGGACGAACTGGACATCTTCTTTCTTGAGTCCGACCTGTTCCAGGACTTTCAAAAAATAACCGTAGGTCGGGCTGGTCGGGTCGAGGGCGATTCTTTTGCCGCGCAGATCTTCTAATCTGACGACGCTGGGATCGGTGAGCAAGACGTAGTGGGCCACGGTGTTGTACTGGGTCGCGATCAACACGCCGTCGCCGCCGCCGGAAACCAGCCGGATCAATCCTTCGGCGCCGCCCTGGTAGAATTGAATCTCACCGGCTGTGAGCGCCGACAACATGACGCGGTTGCCCTGGATGTAAGCGAGCTTGGCGTCCAGTCCATGTTTGGCGAATAGGCCGAGATCCTGGGCCACCCAAAGCGGCGCGAAGCTGCCGCTGATCGCCGAGTAACCGATGGTGACGGCGGCAGGCTTCTTTTCTTGTGCGGCAATTAGCGGTGCAAGACAGCTAATGAGAAGGCAGACCGTCGATTTCACCACGAAGGAGGTACGAAGGGCACGAAGGTTCGCAAAACTATCGTAGGTTGGTTTTTTCATCAGTCCGCCTACTTCAGTATTTTTCGCGCGAACTCCCCAGCCGGTTCACGCCAGTTGGTGACCACGTCTTCACCGAAGAAGCGCACCTTCTCGAATTCCTCCGGCGTGCTGACGTCTTTGGCCGCCGGGGTGTTGTAGCGGGTCAGCCATTTGGTGTCGACGTCGAAGCGCCGGGTGCCTTGGGTGAGGGCACGGCCGTAGAGATCTTGACCTTCCTTGCCGAGCAGCCAGTTGACGTAGACTTTAGCCGCGTTCGGATGGGGCGCATTCGCCATTACCGCGACGGTGCCGAAGCCGTTGCTGCCGCCCATGCCTTCTTTGATCGAGGTCAGCGCTTTGATCGGCAAGCCGCCCTTGATATAGGGATCGACGAAACGCTGCGCCACGGCGAGTGCCACGGCGAGATTCCCTTTGGCCAGATTGACGGCGATCTGTTGGCCGTCGCGATGAATATAGAGGTTTTGCTCGGCGAGCTTTTGCAGGAACTCTTTGCCCTTGGCGCGCATTAGATATCCCCACAAACCCTGGCCGGCGCTCGGCACGCGCGGCTCGAACATGCCGATCTTGCCTTTCCACTTGGGCTGCACCAGGTCGTCGTAGGAAGTGATCTCGCCCGGCTTGACCAAGTCCGAGTTGTAAAATGGCGGCACGGTGTAGTCGGCGGAGAAGGAATAAATGAATCGGTTTGTTTTGACGTTATCCTCCCACATATGACCACCCCACCATTGTTTGGCGTCGCGAACTTCGGGGAGAACCACATTGTCCATAAACGGCGCGAGCATGTTGTCGTTGCGCAGCGGTTGCAGGGTGCCCGAACCGCCGTGCAGCACGTCGAAATGCTTCACCCCGGCCTTGAATTCGGCGATCGCCCGCTGGGCGTTCTGCGGTCCCGGCGCCGAGAGCAATTCCAACTCGATGCCGAAGCGGCTTTCGAAAGTCTCTTTGAACTGTTTTCTCAGCACCGCCGTTGGCGGGCCGCCAGCAACGACTTTGCCTTCTCTCTTCGCCGCTTCGACGATGCGGCGCCAGTCGTCTTGAGCGTCGGCCGCAATGGCGACGTGGTCGCATAGGAATCCAACAACGAGCAAAATGGCGAGGGCGCAAACTTGCTTGGGCCTTAGCTTTGGAAACATTGTCGGTTTCTCCTTGTTCAACAAGCTTCTCCAGCGATGTTCTTAACCCGACAACACTTACGACATCAAGCCATAAGGTTTGATCTTGAAAGCCGCTGGGGAGTTGCGTCTGGGCGTCGGCGATTTCTCGCGCAGGACGTCTAAAGGGGTCTTGGTGAAAGTCGTTCTTATGGGTATACGTTATTCTGGGACTCTCGAAGCTTGGGTTGGCAGTTCGTTTGCCAGGTGTGATAAACATAGGGGTATGGCCGGCCGTGATAGGCGGAGGCCGGCAGAACTCTAGTTTGCGGTAGGACCGCTAATTCCGGTTGCGGTCGCCGATGTCGCGATGTAACTGATTCGCGGGTTTACCGATTCGAGGCGATTCGTCACGCCGGAAGATTGAACTGAGGGAGACGTCATGTATACGAAACATTTTGGGTTTGAAGAATTGCCCTTTAGTGCGACTCCTGATCCGCGATTCATTTATAACAGTCCAGTTTACGGCGATGTGCTCAACATGTTGCGCTATGGCATCGAAGCCAAGAAGGGGTTCATCGTCGTTTCAGGTGAGGCGGGTACCGGCAAAACCACGCTTCTGCGCCGTTTGATGCGGGGTTTTTCAGATCGCATCGCCTACGCATACATCTTCAATCCACGTTTGAAATTCACCTCATTGTTACGTGTGATCCTCAAGGACTTGGGCATACCCGCCGGAGCGGCGGACAAGGAGTCGATGCTCGAGCAAGTCAACGAATACGTGCTGCGGCAACATAAACAAAAGCGCATTGTGGTGTGGATTTTCGATGAGGCCCAGGGTCTGAGCGACGAAGTATTGGAGGAACTCCGGCTCCTGGGCAACCTCGAGACCGATAGTGAGAAGCTAATTCAGAT
>JBGTCC010000305.1:0-6597 GCA_041749055.1 Thermodesulfobacteriota bacterium
TCGCGGCGAAACGCTTTTTGTAGATTGTGAAAAGTTAATCAGCGTCGCGCTGCACCGTGGCCGGCGCGAAGGCGGGCAGGCAAACCGCGACATACTCGCGCCCTCGGCCCCTGGCGTGCTGTAACGCACCCACTCGCCGGCGTTGACGATGATTGCTGACCGGCCGCGACTTGGTGAACCGCGCCACGGGTTTCGACCTGCAACTCACCGCTCAAGACAATCGTGTACTCGTTAAACTCCGGCGTCTGCCCCGGCTCGCGCTGCCCGTTCCGGGCCAATCGGAACCGCTTTACCGAAATCGAGAACTGACACGATCAACGCCTACCACGCTAATCGCAACGGAGTATCGCGATGGCTGTCGACATCGACAAACTTACCGAGAACGAACTGATCGATCTCAACAACCGCATCGTCGCGCGGCTGCGGTTCCTGAACCAGATGCGCGCGCATTCGCAGATGCTCGATTTTCACATCGGCGACCGGGTGACGTTTCAACCCGAAGGGCGCACCGCTCTGTTCGGCATCGTCACGCGCTACAACAAGAAAACCGTCACGGTGATCACCGACGACGGCCAGCAATGGAACGTCGCGCCAGGGCGTTTGCGTAAGACAGAGGCGGTCGACGACACGGAAACTAAAAATTCCAAAGTCGTCCAACTGCGCAAAGATTAATCCCGGCAGTGTAAATCGCTAGTCCGCCCGGGTCGTCAGCTCAATCTTGTAGCCATTGGGATCTTCGAGGAAGGCGATGGCGTTGGCGCCGCTGCCATGTTTCATCGGCCCGGGCTCGCGAGTAATTTTCACACCTTTGGCGCGCAACTCATCGCAAGTCTTGTAGACATCCGGCACGCCGAGCGCGATATGGCCGAAGCCGTTGCCGATGTCGTAGGCGTGGGTGTCCCAATTGTAGGTGAGCTCGATGACCGCATCGGTTTCCTCTGAACCATAGCCGACGAACACGTTGGTAAAGCGGCCCGACTCATAGTCCCGTTTCTTCAAAAGCGTCATACCGAGCCCATCGCAATAGAATTTCAAACTCTCATCGAGATTGTTGACTCGGATCATGGTATGGACAATTTTCATACGCTGCACCTCTTTGTTAAACTTAATTTCCGCGACGAGCGAAGCTCCAAATATTCGCCTTCCTTATGGCCTCTACCAGCCTGTTACTCGATGCGCGCGATCTGTGCGCGGTAGTGGGCGACAATGCCGGCGCTGGCGAGCTTTTCGTCCGGCAAGGTGGAATCACTTCGGATTGATTCGCCTGCCGATCCGTAGATCAACGTAATTTATAGCAGACTGCCACAGCCAGATGCGAGCGCTCTGGCGGGTGGTTCTCAAAGATCCCGCTCTTGCCCTGGATTTCCTGCCGATTCAGTCGAAGCTTAGCAGATGAACTGGAAAGCCTTTGCCGCCCCTGACGACATCGGCCCGGTGGCCCATTTCACTAGCGGTGATTTTTGGCTGATGTGGTGTTCGTCAAACACAAAGACACACAGACGATGCTGCACCCTTCGCTGCGCTACCGAGAGCTGCGTATCCAATCCGACTCATTTAGCTCGCATGCAGTCGGCAGCTCTCCCCCGGCTCAATGAATCGACTGTCGTGGAGCATCGCCCAATCCAAAGCCGCGCTCGATGAGCGCCGATCGGACTAGCGATAGCTCCGCTTCCAGCTCGACGAGGGCAGGAGAAACACTTGCCAGGTCGTTGTGCGATCCCAGTTCCTCGATCGCCCGGGCGATGGCGAACGCGTGACCGGCACCGACCTGTCCCGCTGAAGAGCCGAGGATATGCACCGCGCCGGTCAGCCTCTTGCAGTTGGCCGCTGACAAAGCTTGACGGATTTCCTCTAGGAGTCTTGGATACTGATCCAAAAACATCTTGGCGATTTCGTCGAGCAGTTCGCGGTTACCCTCGACACGCGCCAGGGCATCCATGATGTCGATCGCTTCGAGCCGGGTATGGCGCGCGACCGGCTCTTTTATGGCGGCCTCCGTGGAGCTTTTGGCCACGGCGCGAATGACCACGCGTTTAAGTTCCTGTGGGACAATCGGCTTGGATATGTAGTCGTCGAAACCGGCGGCGATGCACTGCTCCTTGAATCCGGCCATGGCGTGGGCGGTCACCGCGACGATCGCGCAATGACGACCGCGCTCGCGCTGGAGCGAGCGAATCTGCCGGCTGGCCTCGTAGCCGTCCATCTCGGGCATCTGCAAATCCAACAAAACTATTTCGTAGGGAACCAACTTGTAGGCTTGCACCGCCTCGTTGCCGTTGCTCACCACGTCGGCGCGGTGCCCCTGATTCTGCAACAGACTGGCGGTCACCTTTTGATTGATGTGATTGTCGTCGGCGACCAAGATCCGCAGCCGGCGCTGTACCTTAACCTCTCCCAAACCCTGCCGCGTAATCGCCACCCCCGATGCGTCATCCTGCCCGCTCTCGCCCATCGCCAGCGCCAAACAATCGCCCAACTGCGATAAGCTTACCGGATTGAGCAGATAGCCGTCGATGCCTTGTTGCCGCGCCTGCTCCCCATCGACCGCGGTGAGGATGACCAGCTTCAACCGATCCCAGCGCTTGTCCCGCCTTACGGCGTGGGCCATTTCGAACCCGTTCATCCCCGGCAAAGAAAAATCAACGATCGCCAAGTCGTAGGATTTGCCCGGCGCCGCCGATGCCGCCAACAGCTCCAGCGCCGCCGCACTGTTTTCGGCAGTGTCGTAGCTCATCCCCAGCGAACTCAGATAATGTTCCAGAACCGTGCGCGCCGTGCGGCTATCCTGCGCCACCAGCACGTGCAAGCCGCGCAACTGGCTATGCTGCACCGGCGTCGAATGGCGAGAGTCGCGACTCTTGGCCAACTGCACGCTGAACCAAAAGCGGCTGCCCCGGCCCTCCACACTGCTCACCCCGATCTGTCCGGCCATCAGATCGACGAACTTCTTGCACAGCACCAACCCCAAACCCGTGCCGCCGTACTTGCGCGTGATCGAGGCGTCGGCTTGGGTGAACGCGCTAAATAGTTGACCGATTTTGTTATCGGGGATGCCGATACCGGTGTCGCTCACTTCGATACGCAGCTTGGCCCACTCCCCGTTTGCCTCCTCCACCGTCACCCCAACCACCACTTCCCCCCGGTCGGTAAACTTGAGCGCGTTGCCGACCAGATTCGCCAGGATCTGGCGCAGCCGCCCTGGGTCGCCGCGCAGCTCCGAGGGCACGGTGGAGTTCATCGAGTGGACCAACTCCACTCCCTTGTCCACCGCTTGCTTGGCGAACAGCGCGACGACGTCGTCGACCACGCTGCGCAGATTGAAATCGAGGATCTCGAGCTCCATCTTACCCGACTCGATCTTGGAAAAGTCCAACAGTTCGTTGATGATCGTCAACAGCGCGTCGCCCGATTGCTTGATGATGTCGCAAAACTCCTTCTGCCTGGGCGTCAACTCGGTCTCCGATAACAATCCCGCCATTCCGAGGATTCCCGTCATCGGTGTGCGAATCTCATGACTGATATTGACGAGAAAACTAGACTTCGCCTCATTGGCGGATTCAGCGACTTCTTTGGCCGATTGTAACTCCACCTCTACGCGCCGACGACGAGTCAGATCCCCGGTCACGTTTGAAAAGCCCAGCAGCTCGTTGGCGCCATTGCGCACCGCGGTGATGACCACGTTGGCCCAATACCTCGATCCGTCCTTGCGTAAGCGCCAACCCTCATCCTCACAGTAGCCGCGGGCCACAGCGGTGTTTAAATTTCGCTGCGGTTTTCCGCTTTGGATATCTTCCACCGTATAGAAACAAGAAAAATATTCGCCGATGATTTCTTCGGACCGATATCCGTTGACCGATTCGCCCCCTTGGTTCCAGTTCATTACCTGGCCGTCCGCATCCAACATAAAAATCGCATGGTCTTTGACATTTTCGATCATCGATCGGAAACGCGCTTCGCTTTGCCGCAGCCGCTCCTCCATCGCCTCGAGCTCGCAGATGTCTTCAATCAAACTGGCATTCGCCACCCGCAACTTTTCTTCACTTGCTTCTAAGCAAACTTTAGAAACCGTTGTGGCGTCTAATTGAACTACCATCCGGTTGAAGTTCTCTGCCAATTCCGCAAACTCATCCGTCCCTCTTGGAACCAAGCGATAAGTCAGGTCACCCTGGGCAATGGCTTGAGTACCGTCCATCAACTGCTTAAGCGGCCTTTTAATGCTACGCAGGATAAGCAGGGCAGTGCCGATAGCGCACAGAATCAATAAAGGGACCAGAACGGCGGCCATGCGGACGGCGTACGCCGATGCCTCAGCCGCCCGTTTTTTAGATTTCATCAGATTTTTCATGGCCAAGAGCTGGATCTGATCATCCAGGAGGTCGTCCATCTGCGCTCGCAGATCAAGGAACTTGTCGAGGCCGTTTTGTTGGGAATTGTGAATCACCAGGACCCTTTGAATCAGGGGCAGGTTGTGCTTAAACGCTTTTCCCAGCTCTCCTGTCCAGTGCCTTTCCGCTTCGGTCAAATTAAGCTTTTTGAATTGCCCAAGCTCTTTCAGGAAATCGTTGGCATTGGCAAAAATACGCTCCTTGTAGGTCTTTTTTGGAGTCCGAAGATAGTTGCCCAACCAAGCGCTCACCTCGGCAATATTGGCCTCCATTTTCCCCGCTCGTATGGTTTTATCGATTCCCTCCGCTCCCTGGCGGTGTATGTTCGCCTGTATTTTTTTGTCAACAATCTCGTCTAATTTCTCAAACTCCGCGCCAATTTTGCTAAAGATCAGCTCTTGTTCATCCTTGCGGTCCATCAAGATTTTACCGAGAGTCTTGAACTCCTGGTAAAGAACGACAATTTTTTGCCCTAACTCCTTGCCCGTCTCCGTGCCGACCACCCGGTCGTACTTGGTCTTGAATCTTCCAAAGTCCGCCTCATATTTCGCCAGCTGCGCGCGGTATTCGGCATCACCGGTCTCCAGATACTTGAGTACCGCCATGCCGCTACTGATGGTGTTGATCTCCATCTCGTAGGCGGCGGCGCTAATCGGTTCGTCGATATCGGTCACTTGGCCGACTGTCTGCTCCAGCTGCTTAAGATCATTAAGGACCATCAGCATCGGCGTCAGGCCTAGGAGTAAAACAATGGCCAAAGCCAAGCCAATCTTATGGATCACCGTCAATCGCATAGTATAAACTCCATCGAACTTCTGCGCGGTCAACGCGCTTACCCAGACTCCGCGAGGGCCTCCGCGGTTGGTTACAGCCTACCTAATCGTCCAAAATCGGTGGATTCCTGACCAGCGGCTGTCTGAAAAGTACGCAATGGTTCCTGCGGAATTGGCTGATGCGCAACATATGGGCCAAAATAAGTGGCAGAGACTAAGCGCTTTCCATGCATTGAGAGCCGTTACTGTTCAAAAATGAACAATCAATGGGCAATTTGGTACAACTTTGCCAAACCCTACTTTCCGTCCTTCCCTTCGAGTGGATTCAGCCCGCTTCTCGCGGACGGGGTTTGGAGAGTGAGAAAATGAAGGGTAAGTCTTTTTTGCCAGCAAAAAAAAAACTTGATGGCACTTTAACATCCTAAGTTACTGAAACTTGCGTGGCGCGGGCGCACCCAGGCAAAACCTTTGGCATTGGCGAATTCACCTGATTGAGGTTGGGGGTCTACTGGAATCTAGGATGGTGGGTATCGGTTTAGCGCCCGCTGTGATGCTGGCTCGGTACGGAGAACGAGATAACATTATTCAAGCGCAGTCTTGCGCGTAATGAATAATAATCGGCAATCGCGAGTTCTGGAATATCAGTGCAGCGCTTCGTCTGGCGGTAAGCGAAAATAAGCCGGATCGGACATCGCCGATCTCAGCCACAAGAGTTCTCTCTCAAGTTCGGCGAGCGCAGCCGGAACCTGGGAATGATCGCCGTCGCTGCTAATAAGTTCTAGTTTGCGCGCTGCCGCCCCGGCCCTTTGGCCGCCTAATTGTCCCACCGATGAGACCAAGTTGTGCGCCGTGCTGGTCAGTGTTTGGTAATCCTCCTGCGCCAGCGCGCGCCGGGTTTCTGCGAGTGCTTTGGGATACTGGTTGAGAAAAATGCGCGCCACCTCGCAAAGTAGTTCGCGATTACCATCGACCAACTCTAACGCCTGCGAGAAGTTGAGGACATCGGCATGCGCAGGTGTTGGTGTTGGAGGCTCAATTGGCGGCATGGTCATCGTTGCCGCGGTTCTGCGCGCAATGGCGGCTTTCAGTTCCCGCGGGTTGACCGGCTTCGAGACGTAATCGTCCATGCCCGCCGCCAAACATTTTTCTTGGTCTTCCTTCCTGGCATGCGCGGTCATCGCGATGATCGGTGTATGGCGGTTCTTGGTTTTCTCGAGCGCGCGAATTTTCCGGCTGGTCTCAAGGCCATCCATTTCCGGCATCTGCACGTCCATCAAAATCATGTCATAGGGAACCAGCTTGTAAGCCTCGATCGCCTCGTGCCCATTGGCCACCACGTCGGCCCGATGGCCGAGATTCTCGAGCAAACTCACCGCTACCTTTTGATTGATGTGATTATCGTCGGCGACGAGGATGCGCAGCGGTTGCCGCGCCGCAAG
>JBGTCC010000306.1:0-2703 GCA_041749055.1 Thermodesulfobacteriota bacterium
TGGGTTCCTTCTGTGCAGACCGTTTGCCGGCGCGCGGCGCGCCGGCCGATGCTGGATTCGCGCGGCTGGCTGGTTTCTTCGGTGGCATCGGTGAATCATTCGCCGCCGGTTTGGTCGCCGGGCGGACTTTCGTTGCGCGGCTCATAATTCAGGCGGAAGTTGGCAGGTTGCGAGCGATAACCGGACGATGTTGCGGATCATTGAATTCCCGCTCTCCGTTAAATCCTTGCAGTCGCCGCTCATCTGCGCCTGGCCATCGAGTCTGCCGCCGGCGCCGTCCGCGCGCGTTGCCATAGCCATTCTCCTTGCGAATATTGGTTCGCCACTTGAGATTAGTCCAGCAAAAACCCGAAGCGAAAAGCCTCAATGCTAAAAGTCATTGCCCAGCTCAATGTGGTTGTCAAGAAATTTTACGCGCGCATGCCAATTACTTAGAAACATTCTGGGCTTCAACGGCGCTTTCTTCGCAAAAACCACACCTATGCATGCAAAGGAACAGAAAATATGCCCGGGCCGCGCAAGCTGTCAAGCATTGCAAAAACACTCCACGCTGGCGGCACCCGCTATTCTGTCCGAGAAAAATCATTTTGCTGTAGGTAAAATATCGGCAACGCCAATGAAGAATCGCAGCGGCTCAGGCCAACCCTAGGACGGCGCTGCTCGATGGCTGTCGGCGGTTTGCTGCGGCCCGCTTCGGGCGGTGAGACATCGCACGTTCCGAACCGGCCTCTAAAACCTCCCTACGAAGCCTTGTCTCCACCCGAAGGCAAATGGATTTCGCCCGATCTCGCCCAACCTGGTTGACATCCTCGGGTGAACATTTTATATCTTGTCACGATATTATCGTGATACGATCTAATATGATGAACACTAAAAACCTCCCCGACTTCAAAGCTATGGCCGAGCTACGCTATCAAATTCGCCGCTTCTTGCGCTTTAGTGAAAACGCTGCCCGCCAAGCAGGAATCGAGCCGCAACAGCACCAACTTCTTCTCGCCGTGAAGGGATTGCCGAAAAACTTGAAACCGACCATCGGCGTGCTCGCCGAAAGAATGCAGTTGCAGCACCACAGCACCGTCGAGCTCGTCGACCGGCTGGCCGACCGCGGGTTTCTGTTGCGCCTGCGCGCCACCGACGATCGGCGCCAGGTCTTGGTCAAACTGACTCACGACGGCGAGGAATTTCTCAAAAAACTTTCACTGCATCATTTGCAAGAATTACAGTCCGCCGGTCCCAGGTTCGTGAAAATATTGCTGGATTTGATCGAAAGTTTCGAGGCGTCGCCTAGCACCGCGCTGGATGTGACGACGACGGAATCAAAAACGCCGAGTAAACAGCGAAAGGACAAAAGCCATGGCTAATCAGAACCCATCCACCGACGAACTACTTTTAGACGTGAGCGTTGCTGAGGCCTCGCGCTGGTTCAAATTCTACCTGAACCAGGAAAAGAAAATTCTCGGCACTGCCTCGGTTGCCATCTTTTTGGTTCTATGGGAGCTGGTCGGCAATACGTTTCAGTTGATCAATCCGATGTTCATGAGCGCGCCATCGCTGGTTGGGAAAGCCGCTGTTCAGCTTTTTGCTTCAGGTGAAATCTATAACGACCTTTATATCAGCGGCATCGAGCTTTTCTGGGGCTATTTTTTATCGGCCGTTGTTGCCGTTCCCTTTGGCATTGCGATCGGCTGGTACAAGAAAGTAGCCTACGTATTCGACCCCTTCGTCAACGCGATGAACGCGACCCCGCGGGTGGCGCTATTGCCGTTGGTCATCATCTGGTTAGGGATCGGCATACTCTCCAAGGTCGGTATCATCTTTCTCGGCGCGGTGTTTCCCATATTGATCAATGCCCGCGACGGGGTGAAGACCACACCGGTGAATCTGCTCACCGCCGCCAGGAGTTTCGGAGCTTCCGAGTGGATGCTTTTTAAGACCGTTGTGCTGCCCTCGACGGTTCCGTTTATTCTTACTGGATTGAGACTCGGACTTGGGCGGGCGATCGTGGGTGTGATGGTAGGGGAGCTTTATGCCGCCACCGCCGGCATCGGCTTTATGATCACGGTTGCCGGCGCCACCTTCCAGACCGATAAAGTTTTTGTCGGGGTGCTCATATTCGCGCTTACCGGGATGATCGGAACCGAGTTAATCACCCGGGTGGAAAAGCGTTTTAATCGCTGGCGCCCAGCCGTGGGGGCGGCGGAATAGTCCACGATTCTCCCGGCGTCTTTAGTCAGCGTTACCAAAGCACAGAAAAGACGCTGGGAAAAATATCGCTGCAAATGGTTCGCAAAACGTTAGCGTGGTCGCCGCCCAGGCAGGAGATCCTCCTGCGCCGGGGATTCGGTATCGATGAGAAGCGAGACTAAACCCTCGAAGAGGTTGGTTGGCGATCGGTGGGCTATTGCGCGGTAACGGGTGCGGCAGCCGCAGTCATAGGCGCTGCGACAACTGAGCCACGGTAATCTCGTTGGATATGCCGCTCGTTTTCCGCAAGGAACTCGCCGGTGATAACGGCGACGAAAGCCCTCATCTGTTTCATCCGCTGGTTAATCCGCCCTTGAGGCCACCCCGCGTGAGTTCGCGCGGGTCCAGTAATCGGTCAAGTTGTTCCGCGGAGAGCGTTGTGGTTTGCGCCGCTACCTCTTTAATTGGCCGGCCTTCGGCGTAAGCTTGTTTGGCGATCTCGGCGGCTTTGTCATAGCC
>JBGTCC010000307.1:0-2810 GCA_041749055.1 Thermodesulfobacteriota bacterium
AAAAGCGCCGGTGGATCGAGCGGCGGCGCCGGTGCGGCATTAGCTGCTGGTTTGGTGCCCTTGGCAAGCGGCAGCGATCTTGGCGGTTCACTGCGCAATCCGGCTAACTTCAATAACATCGTCGCGCTGCGTCCGAGTGTCGGACTGGTGCCATCCGCACCCGTGGCGCTGCCGTTTCTGGGTTTCACCGTCAAAGGGCCGATGGCACGGACGGTAGCCGACGGGGCATTTTTGTTGAGCGTTATCGCCGGTTCTCACCCTAGTGATCCAGCATGTTATCCATCTAATCCTAAAGTGTTTGCTGAACCTTTGGATCGAGATTGCAAAAACACGCGAATTGCTTGGTGTCCGGATCTCGGTAGCTTACCCCTCGACCGGCGAGTCCGTGACGTGTTAGACGCCCAGCGCCAGACCTTTGTCGATCTAGGTTGCGCGGTGGAAGACGCCGTCCCCGACTTAAGCGGCGCTGATGAAGTGTTTCTAACTCTGCGCGCCTGGCATTATTGGCGCACGCTTAGGTCGCTGCTTGAACGACATCGCGATAAAATGAAACCGGAAGCGGTGTGGCAGATCGAATTGGGGCGCAACCTCAGCGGTGACGATATCGCTAGAGCGATGCAGCAGCATGGCGAACTCATGCAGCGCATGCGCCGCTTTCATGAAAAATATGATTTTCTTATCTGTGCCGTGAACCAGGTGCCGCCCTTCGAAGCGACTCTCGACTGGCCCCATGAGATCGAAGGCGTGAAGATGGCGACTTATCTCGATTGGATGAAGTCGGCTTACTGGATTACGTCGACATTCTGTCCGGCGATTTCCGTTCCCGCCGGATTCACACCGGATGGTTTGCCCGTCGGCATCCAGATTGTCGGGCGCTACCGGGACGATCTCGGTGTATTACAGCTTGCCCATACCTTTGAGCAGGCGACGGGGTTTAACCGCAGACGGCCCGCAATCGCATCGGCTTAGGGCTATTTTTGCTGGTAAAGCCTGGCCGCGAAGCCGCTCTTCTCGATCTCGCGCATGATCGTGCCGTCGATGAACTGGTCCGGTTTGGCCGCCTTGGCGCGGGAATCTTTTTCCGCCATCCAGGTGAGCTGGGTTTGGATCGCCGCGGGCGAGGGATGGGGAATCTGCGGATATATTTCTTTGTAGAGCTTGTAGACTTCTTCGAGCGTTTCGCGGTCGTCTATCTTCAGATACTTACTTAGCGCCCGGATCGACGGCTCCGGGTTCTGTTTGACCATGTAGATACCTTCGACGATGGCGCGCATGTAGCGGGCGATCACCTCGGGTTGGGCTTTCAGATAGGCGCGGCTGGTGATCACTTCGAGTTGCGGGAAGGGGATATCGTATTGGGTGGGGTCGACGAGGATGGTGAAGCCGGCTTTCTTGCCGATATTGAAAAATTCCGGCGTCAACACGGTGCAGTCGACGCTGCGCTTGCTTAACGCCGATAGCCGCGTGCTCGTGCCGCCGGTCTGCAGGATGGTGACATCTTTGTCGGGCGCCAATCCGTAGCGCTGCAAGATCAAACGCGCCGCCAGATCGGATGCGCTGCCAAAGCGGGACACCGCCAAGCGTTTGCCCTTAAGCTGTTCGATGGTCTTTATTTCTTTTTGCGCCAGCAGCGCGTAGGGCATGCGGCTTTCGATGCTCGCAATGGACACGATATCGCTGCCCGCCAGATTGCTACTGACTGCAACGGTGCCGCCGCCCATGGCGATTTGCGTCTCTCCGGCGGTGAGCGCCTGGACCGTGGTGACGCCGCTTTCAATCAACACCACATCGACATCGAGGCGGTGCTTCTCGAAAATTTTAGCTTCTTTCGCCAACCAGTAAGCCGCCATGTTGGCGGTCAGCGCGCTGTAGGAGGTCTTGAGGCGGGTAAGCTGAGCGTCAGCGCTGCTGGCAAACAACCCGCTGGTTAGCAAACTCAAGATCAGACCAATGGGTCTGATCCGCCGGATCCTTCTGATCTTCATGATGCTTCACCCTTGCTCAGTAAAAATTCCGTCAACACCCGGTTAAACTCTTCAGTCTCCTCGATCTGCGGCTCATGGGCCGAATATTTGAAGCGATGCACTTTGGAGCCGGAAACGATTTTTTGAAAGTTCACGTCCCAATCGCTCTGGTTGAGCGGATCATGTTCGCAGGACATGAGCAGCAGCGGCACGGTCAGTTGTGATAACTGCTTGACGAACTCATCGGCGGACGACCGTACCTGATGCAGCGGGCTGCGCAAGCGCGCCGCCGATAAGGCTTCCCAGGCGCCGGGCAGGATCGAGCTCTCATAGCGCTCGCGCACGTTGTCGTCGCTCTGCCACTTTGCGTCGTGATAGAGCAGCGCGACGATCTTTTTCATGTTCTCCAATGACGGCGTGTAGTTTTCCAGGTCGGCTTGAGAGTTGGTCTTAAACACGCTGGCGTTGCCGCAGATGGTGACCATTTTGCGGATTTGCAGCGGCGCTGGTTGGCGCACCGAAGCGCGCAGGACCAAGCCCCCTCCGGCCGAATTGCCGACGAAAAATGCCTTGCCAATTCCCAGCGCTTCGAGAAAACGCTGGAGATGCTTGATGCGCAGACCGGCCGGATCGGTGAAGCTGTAAAGCTTGTCGGTCTGGCCCCAGCCGAGGGTGTCCGGAGCGACTACATGAAATGTCTTTGACAGCGCATCGATGTTGTAGCGCCAGGTTATCTCTGCCGATGCGCCGTACTCGCCGCCGTGTAGTAACACTAAATCCGGTCCGTGGCCGGCTTCCAGGAAATGAGTCTTTATATCACCGATGTGAATCGTCCGCTGTTGATAA
>JBGTCC010000308.1:0-3741 GCA_041749055.1 Thermodesulfobacteriota bacterium
TTGTTCACCATTATTGCGATCCCTGTGTTAGCGAGCCAATCCCGATGAGGAAACCACCGACTGGAGAGCCGTGTGCGGGAGAACCGCACGCACGGTTCGGAGGGCGGGGACGGCGAAAGCCGTTCCCCGACCCCTATCAGGAAAATTCGGCGCAGAACAAACCTGGATTCCCGCGTGCGCGGGAATGACAAATCGAGGAGCGGCGCATGCTCTGGGAATGCGAACCATTTTCATGCTCGGTAGGCGAGCGCAAGCTCATGGACACTTCGTGGTAAAAACAGATCTCATCCTTCGCGATGCGGGAGGGCGTATGCAATACGCCCCTACACAGGGATCTGAACTTTGCGGCGTTGGCGTGCTATGCGCGAAATATTCCGAGTTTCACTGGCCGCTCCGCCGTGCCAGGCTGCGCTCATTTGACGGCTCAGCATCGATGGCATACATCAAAGGATAACCTTATGAAAACTTACTTGGCGCTGCCGATCGTTTTGTTGCTTACGGGATGGTTTGTGACACCTGCCTCGGCGCAGCCGCTGCAGAAGCTCCGGGTCGGCTATCCCTCGATCAGCTCGCGCCAGGCGCAGCTTTGGGTCGCCAAGGATGAGGGGTTGTTCAAAAAATATGGGCTCGATGTCGAGCTGATCTTTCTGCGCGGCGGGCAGGTGGCGATCCAGGCGTTGACCGGCGGGGATCCGCCGCTCATGACCGTCGGCAATGTCATCGTCGCTAATCTTCAGGGCCACGACATCGTGCTCGTCGGCGCAGTGGAAAACTCCTACGATCAGAGCGTGATGGCTCGTCCGGGAACGATGGCGCGCATGGAGCAGCTCAAGGGCAAACGTTTTGGCATCAGCGGCTTCGGCTCGGCGACCCATAACGCCGCGCTGATTCTGTTTAAGAAATTCAATTTGGAAGCCAACAAGGACGTGACCTTCGTCCCGACCGGCACCGGGCCGGAACGGCTCGCCGCCATGAGCGCCGGACGAATCGAAGCGACATTCTTCAACCCATCAGAAGTGCCGCAAGCTCTAAAGGCGGGCTTTGTTGAAATCATTCAAATGGCGGATCTCGATTTCGAAGTTCAGGGCAGCGGCTTGGCGACCTCGCGCAGTTACATCAAGAGCCACCGCAACAGCGTCAAGTCGGTGCTCAGAGCCTATGTCGAAGGGATTTATTTTGTTTTCGCCAATAAAGCAGCGACGGTGAAAAGTCTAGCCAAGTACATGCGCACCAACGATGCCGAGGTGCTCGACTATTCCTACCAGCATTATTTGAAGCGCACGCCGAAGAAACCTTATCCGACCATGAAGGGCATACAGAACCTGGTCGACATGTCAGCCGGTCAGATTCCTCAAGCAAAGAGCGCCAAGCCTGAACAGTTCGTCGACTTGAGCTTGTTGCAGGAATTGGAGAACGAGAAGTTTTTCGATGAGATGGCGCGGCGCTACCCCTAACAAATGGAGAATGGATAATTGAGAATGGAAATCGGTGCTCGGACGCGAGACGGGAGGATCGTCGAATGGTGAACAAGTTGTGCCTCAAACTAGTGCTCTTATTGGTTATAACGGTGGCCAGCCGCCCCGTGCTGGCACAGGATAAACTGACCCGCGTGCGGATTGCCTATCCGAGCGGCGGCATTTGCTGTCTGGCGTTGTATGGCGGCATACAGTGGAAGATCTTCGAGGAGCATGGATTACAGGTCGAGATCGTGCAGATCCGCTCGCAGATCGGCAACATGGCGATGATGGCGGGCGAGATTCAATATTTCACCGGTGTCGGTCCCGCTTCGGTGAGCGCAACTTTGCGCGGCATGCAGTCGCGCGGCGTGTGGTTCGCATCGGATCAGTTGATTTATTCGCTGATGGCCCGCCCGGAGATTCCGAGTCTGCGCGAACTGCGCGGCAAGAAGATCGGCATCACCGGCCTCGGCGGCACGTCGCATGTCGCCCTGCAGATCGCGCTCAAAGCCGCCGGCGAGAATCCGAAAAATTTCGTTTACGTCGTGCTTGGCGCGGCGCAGATGCTGCCGGCGCTGGAGACCGGTAGCGTCGAGGCGGCGATGTTCAGCCCGCCGTTCGATTTTTATGCCAAAAAGAAGAAGTTCCGGGAAGTGCTCGACGTCGGCGCGAAAGTGAAAATGCCGCTGGGCGGTCTGACGACCATGCTTTCGACCATTCGCAATCGCCCTGACGAGGTCAAGCGTGTGCTGCGCTCGCTGCAATTGGCCAAGCAAGAAGTTTTGCGTTCCAAGGAAAAAGCCACGGCCTTGATATTGAAGTATTTGCAGGTAGACAAAGAGGCGGCCGAGGACACCTACGAGGCGCTTAAAAAGACCGTCAGTGGCAGCGGTGTGCCGACCCATGAGGGCATGGACTTGATCATGAAGTCGCTCCAAGCCGCCGGCCAGTTCACCGACCGCAAGGTCGCCTTCGACGAGATCGCCGACGATCGCATCGCCAAAGAAGTTGCAAAGGAGCTTGGGTACAAGCTTCCTTGAATTACAAATCCCAGATTCCAGATTTCAAATGGCTGCACGGAACTCCTGCTCTTGCCAACAATTTGGAATATGAAATTTGGAATCTGGAATTAAAGTATGAATGAGCCAGCGAATTCTAACCTAGTCGGCGCCAGGCAAGCCGTCGTCGATGTTCTTAACGTTGGTGGCAAGAAGGCGCGCTTTGCGACCGAGTTGCTG
Source organism: Thermodesulfobacteriota bacterium (assembly GCA_041749055.1). GTDB lineage: Bacteria > Desulfobacterota > Binatia > UBA9968 > UBA9968 > DP-20. The sequence continues at coordinate 2,696 of JBGTCC010000308.1, forward strand.
GCTGGGCTGCGGCGATTTAACGTCGGTAAGGAGGAGATGGATCGGGCATTGGCCGAGTTGGAAGCTGAAGGATTACTGATTATTCGCAATAATTTTTGCGCCGATCCGCATCTCGCCGAGGTCGATCTCCGTGTCATCGCATTGGTCGACACTGGCCGCGGTGACGAAGTTCATGCCGCGGCGTTGCAACTGATCGATCTCGCCTGGAACAAATGGCTGGGCGAATATTTGGCGAATCATCGGTGCGGATAGCGCGGCGTCGGCGCGGCGCGTTCCAGCTGTTCCATGGGGTTCCAATGGTTCCAATCGTCTCGGAAGTCAATCTGATGCGAAGACTTATAACCTCTGGAACAACTGGAACCCTTGGAACTATTGGAACCAGGCAGAGGTGAGCTAACGGGAGGTTATTAAGTTGCGTGTAGCAGTTGACATAGGCGGTACGTTTACCGACGTGGTGGTCTTCGATGAAGCCAAAAGCGATCTTACGTTGGCGAAGACGTTGTCGACTCCGGCGGAGTTGGCGCGCGGCGTCCTCGATGGCTTGACCAAGGCGGCGGTGCGCTTTGACCAGACTGAGACGCTCATTCATGGCTCCACCGTGGTCGTTAACGCGGTGATCGAGCGCCAGGGCGCTAAGACCGCGTTGGTGACGACCAAGGGCTTTCGCGATGTCTATGAGATCGGCCGGATCAACCGGCCGGAGTCGTTCAATCCGCGCTTTCGCAAGCACCGGCCGCTGGTGGCGCGGGAAGATATTTTTGAAGTGACCGAGCGCATGCTCGCCGATGGCTCGGTGCGCACGCCGTTCGATGAAAACGAGGCGCGCGCGGTGGCGCGCATTATCAAGGACGAAGGTTTCGCAGCGGTCGCAGTTCTGTTTCTACACTCCTATCGGACGCCGGAGCATGAGATCCGCATGCGCGAGATCTTGCTCGAAACCGAGCCCACTCTCTTTGTCAGCGTGTCGCATGAATTGTCGCGCGAGTATCGCGAGTACGAGCGCACTTCCACCGTGGCGGCCAATGCCTACGTCGGCCCGAAGGTGA
>JBGTCC010000309.1:0-2586 GCA_041749055.1 Thermodesulfobacteriota bacterium
GGGCGGTGACCAACTCGGTACGGCGTTTTTGCCGCGGATAAATAGGGCTCGATGCTCACCAACGCGATGCCAAGCCGGATGCCGTCCCAGCCAAAACCAGCAAGCCGGTCAACCAGCATGCCGTGCGAAAGTGTCCAGGAATCGAGCCTCCTATAGCGATAGTTTTTCCCAATCTGCGTTGGATGCGTCGCGGGCGATGGCCAGGCCGCCGTCGGAGCCGGCGAACACCGGATCTTTGACTACTGTCGCCCGGCCGCCGCCAAGCTCGCTCAGTGACTTTTGGATCGCATCGGTCAACCCGGAGATGAGGGAGGTTCCGCCGGCGAGAATGACGTTGTTGCGCACTTTGTCCTGGAAATCCGGCTCGACTTTCGACAGCATATCTTGCAGCGTCTCGCAGATCGGCGGCAGGATGCTTTCGCAGGCGGCGCGCATCTCTGTGGAAATATCGATCTCGGTGGCTTTGCCCCTAACCGGGGCGGTGACGACGACACGGTCTTTGGGTTCACCGACAAAGCTAAAACGCTCTTTCCACTGGCGAATCATATGCACGGAGAATTGCGCTTCGGGATAATGCTCGCGGACCAGTTTCTCCAACTGTTCATCGACGGAGTCGCCGGCGGCAGGCAGCGTGCGCTGGTCGTCTTCGGTCGGATAACGTCCTTGCATGACGCAAAAGTCGGCGGTGCCGGCGCCGATGTCGATCACCAAGGCGTGCAGCAGCGCTTCCAGGCCGTAAGCTACAGCGAAGGGTTCAGAGACCAACATAACGCTGTCGGCGATGCCTTCCATGGTGTTGCGCAGGTTTTGCCGGCTCACTCGGAAGGCCTCCGCTGGCACGCCGACCACGGCGCGCACTTTCGATTTATTCTTGCCTTTTTGCTTGATGCCGGCGAGGTTGATCAGATGTTTGAGTATTTCCTGCACCGCTTCCTGATCCTTCTCCGAGCCTTCCTTCATAATGCCCCGTTCGAGGGGGCGGCGCAGGTCGAGCATGGAGCGGTTATCGAGGGCTTCGCGGCCGATTAGTATGCTTTTTTTGACGATTTTGCGCGCCACCATATCCAGCGGCCAACCGACGTAGCTGTCGATCACATGGCGCTCGCCGTTTGACGCGGAAATCGAGCTGCGCGAGGTGCCAAGATCGATGCCAACGCAGAGGGTTTCGTTGCTTTCTTCCATGACCTAATTGCCTTTCCTGTCGGGTATGTTGAAATTGCGCGCGTAGTTCTTGATGCCCTGGAACAGGGCAAGGGCGATATTTTCGCGATAAGCTTCTTTTGTCAACAACTTAACCTCTTCGTCGTTGGAAAGTGCCGAGATCTCGACCAGGATGGCCGGCATCTGGGTGCCGATGAGAACGACAAAGGGGGCGGTCTTGACGCCGCGGTTCTGCAGCCACGGATTGACCGGTTTCAGTGAATGATGGAGCTGGGCTTGGATGTGTTTGGCAAAGGTTCTGGATTCATCGTGGCGGGCGTCGACGTAGATTTTTTCTAGGATCTTTTTATAGTCCGACAACGAGTAGCCCGAGTCTTTGTTTTCGATGCTTGCCAACCTGAGGGTCGCCGGATCATCGGAGGGTCCGACATAGTAGGTTTCCAGGACGCGAAGAGATTTCGGTTCCAAGGAATTCACATGGATCGAGACGAACAGATCGCCCTTGTTTTCATTGGCGAAGGCCACCCGCTTGTCGAGGCGCACCGACTTGTCGGTTTCACGCGTGAGCAGGACATCGTAGGGGCCGTTTTCCATGAGCCGGCGCAGGCGTAGCGCCACGTCTAAGGTAATCTCCTTTTCCATGACGCCCGACTCCGAGATCGCGCCGGACTCGCCGCCATGACCGGGATCGATGATGATTCTCTTGATCGACAGCGGCACGGCTTGTCTGTCCAGCGGCCGGGGCGAATTTAGCGTCCCGGCGGACTCGGGGGTTTGCGCGATATTGGCGGCGGAAACCGTGCCGATCGCTTCGTTGGCCGACGGGTTGGCTGTGGAGACGACCTGCGAGGGGATTGCTAGATAGACGATGCCGATTAACGGGAGGCCGGCCAAAAGCCAATAGCGAAAAGATCGCCTGCGCGTGGCGGCGCGTTTGGTCCTGACGCCCTGGACGACGTCGACGTTATCCTGGACCACGCCGCGCAGGAGCTTCGCCTTGGTATTATCGGTGGCCGACATGAATAAAATTGGCTAGAAATGATCTTGAATTGAAAGATAACTATCGATCACATACTAACACATCAGCTGGATTTGTGCGGCATGAACGTGGGTTTCCTGAGTTAAAGTTAGTCGGGTTCATAGTGCCGGGCAAAATGGAGGAGTAAGCAATGGCATTATTCTTGAGCGAGAAAGACCTGGCTTCTTTGTATGGTCAGGCGTCGAATATGGACGCGCTGTTGCCGCTCATCGAAACCTCAATGGGCGATTTTAATCGTAATGAGGTCGGCGGACAAGCGCGAGTTGAAACAAGTTTGATCGACCGTCAGAAAAAATATCGCATCATGACCGCCGCCGTGCCGGGGGCGGGGCAGGGCATGCGCATCAGCGCGCTCTTCCGCGGCGCCAAGGACGGGTACTTCATCG
>JBGTCC010000310.1:0-2700 GCA_041749055.1 Thermodesulfobacteriota bacterium
CGACGGCAACGATGCAAACACCAGTCACCCGCGTCGCTTCGGCCTAGTGCAGCTGTATCATCCCCGTGCAGATCTCGCGCCCAGGGCTCCGGAAGAAGCGTGCGTCGTGGGTTTGCAAAGGGTCGCAACGCCATCGAAAGGGTATTGCTTCCAGCGCCTCTCAACCAAAACCCGCCGATCAAAGCAAAACCTTTTTGCTATCACTATCTTCATCTTCAGGCATTTAATTTTTTTGCAGATAATCAGTTAAGTGCGCGTCACAGCAAAGCACATTTGACTTCAATAGTGATAATATTGTTTATTGTGAATGCCACTATGAGTGAAAACGTCGAATCCAAACCAAAGCTCGGTATTAGCGCATGCTTGCTCGGGCAAAAGGTTCGCTTCGACGGCGGCCACAAGCGCGAGCAGTTTCTCACAGATCTGTTTGGCAAGTTTGTTGAGTGGATTCCGGTCTGCCCGGAAGTCGAAGTCGGCATGGGCGTGCCGCGCGAGACGGTGCGGCTAGTCGGCACGCTGACCCATCCGCGAATGATCGCAGAGAAGTCCGGTAAAGACTGGACTGATGAAATGAATCGCTTCGCCGCAAGACGCGTTGGCGACATCTTTGAAAAACACTTGTCGGGCTATGTATTGAAAAAAAACTCACCCAGCTGCGGCATGGAGCGCGTCAAAGTCTATAAATTCAAAGGCATGGCAGAACGGCAAGGGCGCGGCCTGTTCGCCGCGGCGCTGATGAATCAGTGGCCGCTCTTGCCGGTCGAAGAAGAGGGCCGGCTGAACGATCTAAAGCTTAGAGAAAACTTCATCGAGAGAGTCTTCGCCTACCATCGCTGGCTGCAAGTAACCTCGGAGCGAAGATCACCGGGGGCACTGGTGCGCTTTCACACGAGCCACAAATATTTGTTGCTCGCGCACAGCGAGCGTCACTTCCGCCAACTGGGGCGGCTGGTGGCGACAGCCAAGCAAAGATCGCTGGCCGCAGTATACGAAGACTATGGCCGGTTTTTTATGGAGGCTCTAGCCGTTCACGCGACTGAGAAGACCCATGCCAATGTCCTGGATCACATGATGGGCTACTTCTCCAAGCAGTTGACCGCCACCGAGCGTCAAGAACTGGTGCAATTGATCGGCGAATTCCGCCACCAGCTCATTCCTTTGATCGCGCCGATCACAATGATCCGCCACTACACTAAAAAATACCAAGTTGAATACTTGCAAGGACAGCTTTACCTGGAACCCAATCCTAAAGAGCTGATGCTGCGAAACCATGTCTAAGCATCATCGTTTTGCTTGAGGGCTAACAAAACCATCATCAAGAATGACTAGCTGAGACAAACTATCTCGCCAACGTAATCACCCGCCAGAGTATTCGAGTTATTTGCCAGCCCCGGCAATCTTGATCGGCTCACGCCGGCATGGCTCAACTTCACGATTCTGACGCCGGCGACGAGCCAAATAAAGCAGGGAGCGCTGTTAGACTATCGGCTGCGCATTCGCGGCCTGCCGATTCGCTGGCAAAGCGAGATCGCAATCTGGGAACCACCGCACCGTTTTGTCGACCGGCAAACCAAAGGCCCCTACTCACTGTGGATTCACGAACACACCTTTGAGGAACGTGACAATGGCACCCTGGTTGGCGACAACGTCGAATATGCCGTCCCTGGCGGAACCATCGTCCAGAAACTCCTGGTCGCTCCCGATCTCGAGGGAATTTTTAACTATCGCCACAAAGTTTTAGAAGAACTGTTCAATCCCGCGAAGAGCACGTCGTCACAGCGAAACGGCACCTAGAGCTCGGAGCGCGTGCCTTTTTCTAATTTGGCGATGCGGGCGATATAACCTTTACTGTTAAACTTGCGCGAGGTACTGGCGAAGGACATATAGCGTACCTTGCCGTAAATCGGCCGCTCCGGACCCCAGGCCCGATCATGCTTGCCGACAATCGCCCAGGCGATGCCGGCATAGCCATTGGGATCCCGGCCATCCAGCTCGTAACGGTCGTTGAGCCGAACGGCAATCTGATAGGCGGCCTGGGGCGATTCCGTCCATTCAAGAATCTTCTTGGCCCAATACATGCGCAAGTAACCGTGCATCCAGCCGGTCAGCACCATCTGTTTTTGCGCAGCGTTCCATAATGGATCATGGGTTTCGGCGTCTTCCAACTGCTTGTCGCTGTAAAGGTACAGCCTGGGGTCCCGAACATGTTTGCGGTGCGTGACATCCGCCCAGGGCTCGCACGCATCGAAGTTCTCATAGTTGCGGTTGAAGCGAACAAAATTAACTGCCAATTCGCGGCGCACGATCAGCTCCTCTAAGAACGCGTTGCGGTCTTGGGCTGGGGCATCCGCCCGTCGCACCGCGAGCGCGACCCGTTGCACTCCAATATGGCCGAAATGAAGATATGGCGACAACTGGCTCGTGCCATCGAGATCGGGTTTGTTACGTTGCGTGGCGTAACCTCTCAGCCGGGATTGCAGAAACTGTTCGAGACAACGCTGCGCTTCCTGGGAGCCGCCATGGAAAAATGCCGACGGCGCAACGCCGCGGTCGATGGAGAAACCATTGAGCAGCTTCAGAGACGGCCCCCGAGACAACACATGCGATGGGCTGCGCCAGGGAAACTTCGCCGCCGGATTTTCTACCTTTCGCAAGAATTGCGGCAATAAGGCGTGGATCTTCGGACGGATGGTCCGCGCC
>JBGTCC010000311.1:0-1847 GCA_041749055.1 Thermodesulfobacteriota bacterium
AAAGCCTGAAGCAGGGGTGTGACCCGGGTTATCGCGGGGCAGCTCTGAAGAAATCGCAGGTTCCCCAACTTGCTTAATAAGCGCGGCTCGGCGCCGTCTACCAGTTGAACGATCCACTCCTGAATCGGCTAATGGTACCCTGGACATCTTCGTTGCAGTTGGACTAAGTTGCTTGCCATGGGGATGAAATTTCGACTCGGCTTGAGACAACAAACGCTGACTACAGGAGCGCTAATCATTTTGCTATTGCTTTCGCTTCGGGCGGATTTCGGCGCCGCCCATGGCCAGGCGACCAAGCTCGTCGTCGCTTATGCTTCCCCGGCGGCGACTTTCTGTCCCGGTTGGATCGCCAGGCGCGAGGGGATCTTCGCCAAGTACAATCTCGACGTCGAGATGGTTTTGATGCAGGGCGCGTCGGCCTATATGCCGGCGTTGGCCAACGGCAACATTCAGGTGCTTTATGGCGGCGGTACAGCCGTGTCGCGGGCGATTGCGACCAGGGATTTCGATGTCATGGTGATCGCCACCGAGACGCGCTACGTGCCGCTGCGCCTGATGGTCAATGCGTCGATCCGCACCCCGGCCGATTTGAAAGGCAAGCGAATCGGCGCCGGCCTCGCCGGTCTCGACGAGTACGCGACCCTGCTCTATTTGGAAAAACTCGGCCTCGTTGTCGGGCGAGACGTGCAGATGGTCTACCTCGCCGGCGGTATTCCCAGCCGGGTGGCGGCGATGAAGCAGGGGCTGATCGATGGCGTGGCGGTGAATCCGCCCAACGAATACGAACTCGAAAAGGCCGGTTATCGGGAGCTGGTCAACTTTCTCGACTTGAAGATGCCCTACGCCGGAGTGCCGCACACGGTGACGAAAAATTTTCGCGACCGCAACCGCCGCGTGCTGGAAGATTATATGACCGCTCATGTTGCCGGCCTGCAGTTGTTTCGCACCAATAAACAACTAGGTTTCAAAGCGATCGTCGAGTTGACCCGGCAAAAAGATCCGCTGATTCTCGAGCGCACCTACGACACGTATTCTAAACAATACGAAGCCATCGATGGACTCCCGCTTCCCTGGCAATCCGGTATCGAAAGCATGATCACCGGCTTCCACGAACGGTTTAATCCGCAGGGCATTAAAAACCGCGACGCCTCGGCTTCCCTCGACGCCTCTTTCGTGCAGAAAGCCGCCGAGCGGCTGAAGCTCGGCAAAAAATAGCCCACGGCGGGAACTATCGCTGAGAGTAAAGCACTTCGACGAAGCCGCTTTTTTCGAGTTCCTTGATGAATCGCAACTCGACAAAGTCCGACGGGCGCGCGTCTTTGCCTTTGTCGCCGAGAGGCCAGGTGGTGAAATGTTTATGCCGAATGAATTTTGCGTGAAACACCATTCACGCGATGCGTCACAATGTCATGGGGACGGAGCACAGGCCGGGTCTCGCGATCTCCTCAGCCGCCGCGACTTCCTGACCGTGCTGATCGCCGGTTCACTACTCGCAAGGAATGCTTTCGCGCAAACGCCGGAGGACACTCGAGCGCGCTTCCGCCGGATGTCCGAGGAGGCGGAACGCAGCGGTCTGGCGGAGCCGTTCAAGGGAATTACGGCTAACGGCAAGGTTGTCGAAGGCCTGTTCCCGATCAAGTCCACCGGCGTTGCCACCGCGCCGGTTCGCCATGCAGCGGAAAAATTCCTCAGCTCATTGACCGGCGAGCAACGCGGTAAAATCAGCTTCCCCATCGACGACCCCGAATGGCGCAAGTGGATGAACCAGCACTTTTACCTCCGCCAGGGCGTCAGCTTCGGCGAGATGAGCGAGACCCAGCGCCAAGCGGCGACCGGCCTCCTGCGCG
>JBGTCC010000312.1:0-4372 GCA_041749055.1 Thermodesulfobacteriota bacterium
CATTCTTATCACGGCCTGCCATTCGTCGAAGTGATTCCCTACTCCCAGGCGGTGATAGCCGTCGCTCCAGATCGCGTCATCTGGGGCACCGACTGGCCGCACTCGAACAACTTCGCGCCCGGCCACACGCCCAACGACGGCGACTTGGTCGATCTGCTGGCGGCATTCGCTCCAGATACAGCCGTCAGACACAAGATACTTGTCGATAATCCCGCCGCACTGTATGGTTTCAATTGATTTTTAAATTCTTGGGAGAAATCCACCGTGATTAAGATGACCGACGAGATGAAACAACGAGTCGACAAAGCATTTGACGAAAAGAAATACTGCGTTTGGGCGACCACCTCGGACGACGGTTTTCCCGACATGAGTTTTCGCGGCAGCACGTTTGTTTTCGACGCCGAGCATATCGCCTTTTGGGACCGCTCCTTCGGCGCCAGCACGACCAATCTGGAAAACAGCCCGCAGGTCTGCATGCTCTTCTACGACAAGGAAAACCGCTTGGGTTGGCGTTTCTACGGCACGGCGACGGTCCACAAGGACGGCGACATTCGCCAGCAGATCATGCGCCGCACGGTCAAAGGCGAACTCGACAAAGACCCCGAGCGCAAAGGCTACGGCGTGCTGGTGAAGATCGACAAGATTCGCGGGTATAGCGGCTTTAACGTGTTGCAGGAGCGGTAGCCGACGCCAAGGTCGTCTGATCTCAAATGACAAATCGCAGAGTTCAAAGTCGGAACTCGTTTCGGTTTATCTTAATCGCCGCGATTGCGACCCGCTTCTGCCTCGGCTCCACTAGCCACGCCGCCGACCGCATCCGCATAGCGGTGTCGAACCCCAACATGCCCAATCTCACTTCGCAGATGGCGCTGAAACGCGGCTTCTTCAAGGATGAGAATCTCGACGCGGAGATCATCCGCATGAATCCCAACGTCGCGATCACGGCGCTGGCCACCGGCGACATCGATTATTGCCAACTGTTCGGCGCCGTGGTCGGCGGCGCGGTTTCCGGCCTGCCGGTGCGGATCGTCGCCGGCTTTCTCGACAACTGGCCGATGACGCTGATCGCCCAGCCGGAGATCAAAACGCTCAAAGAACTCAAAGGCAAAACCCTCGGCATTAGCAGCTTCGGCGCCACTCCCGATGTCGCCGCCCGCATGATGATCAAACGGGCCGGCATCGATAGCGACAAGGAAATCAAAATCCTCGCCCTCGGCTCCGATGCCGCGCGCATGACCGCGCTGATGCAGCGCATCGTCGATGTCGTCGTCATGTCGCCGCCCGCCGACACCCAGCTGGAGAAACAAGGCTATAAAATTTTGGCCCGTGCCTATGAACTATTCAATTTCCCCTACCTCGGTCTCGGCACCCATCTGCGCAAAATCAAAGAGAAGCCGCAGGAGATTCGCCGCGCCATCAAGGCCACCGTCAGGGCCAATCGTTTCATCCGCGACAACCGCGAAGAGTCCGCTCGCACGCTGATGGCCTGGGGCAAAGTCGAGCGCGAGTTCGCCTATGCCTCGTACGACGCGTTGCGAGTGTTGTTCAACAGCGACGGCGCCGTGCCCGAAGACGGGTTGAACCTGGTCATCGACCAAGCCCGCCGCAACGCCAGAGTTACCCGCGAAATCGCAGCCAACGATGTGGCGGATTTAACCTTTCTGCGCGAAGCGCAGGCGGAGTTGGGAATCAAAGCGCGATAGCGCATTGAGCACGGCCCAACAAATTGAACGTTTGGAACGTCGGTTTGAACGACTGGAACATATTCAGGAGCACATGATGATTATCGACTGGCATGCCCATGTTTATCCGCCGGAGATGGCCAAAGAGCGCCGTTGGGGCGGCGCGTCGCCGCTGACCATTGAAAACCTGCTCGAAGCTCACGAGAAAGCCGGCATCGAACGCTGCGTCGTCAGTAACACGATCCATTATTTGAAAGACAAGTCTAATGACGAGTCGCTGGCGTTCTTGCGCCGCTGGAACGAATACGGCGCCGAGATCCAGCAAAAATACAAAGACCGCATTAACGTCTTCACTAGCACACTGCCCTGCGGCGGTGCGCCGTTCAACAAAGAACTGGAACGCGCCGTCACCGAGTACGGCCTGAATGGCGTGCTGATCAACTCCAGCCACCAGCATGCCTACCCGGACGATGACGAAGCCAAGCCGTTTTTCGAGCTGGTATCTAAGCTCGGCATTCCAATGATGATGCACGCGCCGTCGGTCGGTTACGGCGAAGAGCGCATGCGCGACTACCGTCTGGCATCGAGCGTCGGCCGCCCCTTCGACGAGTGTCTGAGCATCGCGCGCATGATCGTTCGCGGCGTCTTTGAACGCCACGCCAGTTTAAAATTCGTCGGCTGCCATCTGGGCGGCGGCATTTGCGACGTCATCGGCCGCATGGACTACGCCTACGAGTTGGGCGATCAAGCCTCGGGGTTGGGCAGCTACGAGCCCATGTTGATCACGAAAAAGCCCAGCGAGTATTTGAAAACCATTCACATGGACACCGTCGCCTACCACCCGCCGGCGGTGATGTGCGCCTACCATACCGTCGGCGCCAAGCAATTGGTCTTCGGCAGCGACGCGCCGCCGCTCTTGCCGCTGCTGCCGCGCGCTAAACAGATCATCGAAGAGCTGCCGATCAGCACCGTCGAACGCGAAGCGATTTTCAGCGGCAATGCGCTGCGCTTGCTCGGTCGCGCCGCATAGCCGGTTGACGTTTCCTGATGTCCGCGCTAAGGAAAACGGAAACAACTTGAAGGAACAAACATGAATCGCCTGCGAAAGATCCTCAGCGCGCTAATTGGAACCTTGCTCGCCGTTATATTGACATTCGCCATCGTGTCGTTCGTCCAAGCACAAGCGCCAGCGACCCGAAGCTTTGGCGAACTGCTGGACCGTAGCGAAAAGGAGCGCAAAGAGTTAAGGTTCTACGTCAAGGACCAGACCAGCGGCGGGGCCGTGGTCAAGATCGATGCCGACGCGGTGATGCGCAGCCTGACTTACAACCGCATCGTCACTCGCATCGATAGCATCGACGCCGTGGCGATCGATTAACTAAAATATTGCTTTGCAAGCACAAGGAGACAACCATGGCAGGATTATCCTATGACGATCTGATTGAACCGGCGATCGTCAGACAAGAATCGAAAAGCGTCGCCTACTGCCGCTGCACCCGCAGCAAGAACCTGCCGTTCTGCGACGGCTCCCACGAGGGTACGAATATGCAGCCGGCCATCATCGAGCTGGCCAGCCCGGAAACCATCGCTATTTGCCGCTGCTGGCGATCAAAGGACCACCCCTACTGCGACGGCACCCACGGCCGCTTGGTAAAACCCAAAGAGCGCCCACCCAGAGCGCACGGGTAACGGTAACATGTGACCGATTGAACCCGTAAGGGCGACCGGCCGGTCGCCCTTACACCGATTTAACGTTTGGAACAATTTTAAGGAGGTTATTTATGAATGAAATGAAAAATCTAATTAAGGAAGCCGATGCTCATCCTGACGTTGGCCATTTGAGTCTCTGGCGCACGGACTTGGCTTATTACTGGGTGATCAACTGCGAGCCCGGCCTTCAGGACGACATGCATTATCACGACAACGACGATCACATCTTCATGTGCCTAGAAGGTGAGTGCACCATACGCACGCCGCACAAAGCATTCGTCTTAAAACAATTCGATACGGTGCTGCTCCGGTCGGGGGACTCCTACCAGCTTTGCAACACCGGCACAGGCAGGATGCTTCTACTCGGCGCCGGTAACAGCCAGGTCGACGGCAAGCCGCGCACCCGAGTGCCGAAGATTCCCAGCCACACGCAGATCAAGGAACCGATCGTCGCGTAGGCCGCGGTGTAAAAGAAGTCGCTTGGCTTCTTTGCGTCATCCCGGTGAAAACCGGCATCCAAACTCGGAGTCCCCCGTCATACCGTTTTCCAACGGTATGACGGACTCTGTGCGCCAACTGCCCGCCTGCGTCCGAATCTATACGACGGGAACCCAACAACTTGTCACCAAATCACCGCGCACAAAAAAACCGGCAGTGCATGAACTCACGCACTGCCGGTTTTAACCTGAATTTATCTTAGCTCTACGCCTGCTGCACCGCCGTCAGCTTCCAAGCGTTCGGTCCGACCGGGCGGCTGAATGTCCAAAACTCCTCAAACTGCACCGGTTCGCTGTCGCTGCCGACGACTACATTGCCGCTCTTCTCCTCGACGGTGAAGTCAAGCAGGTTGGCGTGCAGGCGCACGGTGATAAAGTCCTCACCGTTCTCGGTCCACACTTCGGTGATCTCGCTCTCGCGCAAAGCGATATTGTCCATGCGGTTCTTTTGGCCGCGCATTTTAAGCTGCGCCAGCTCCGCTT
>JBGTCC010000313.1:0-10401 GCA_041749055.1 Thermodesulfobacteriota bacterium
GGAGGCGAACCATGAGCGTGACTGTCTACTGATCTGAACCTCCTCCAGCTAGATACCTAATTCAAGCAACCTGCGGACGAAGGCTGACGCATCATCCCATCTTCTTCCCCGCCAACGACTCTCACGTTGACGGTTGTTTCAATGTTAGGTTAAAGGAAATTCATTCGCCGGGGGAGGTTAGCGCTTATTGATAACTAGGTGCGGTGTGGACTCGCTCAAAGGAGCGTCCGCAACTCGACCATTGCTTAGCTAATACCAGGAAGGGCCTTTGTCATGAAACATAGCATCGATCGCATTCTTACCACCCATTGTGGCAGTTTGGCGCGGCCCAAGGACTTGCTCGATTTGATGAAGGCGAAGTTGAACGGCGAGGCCTACGACCAAGTCCAGTATGCAAAACGGATCACCAGTGCCGTCGCTGAGGTGGTCCGCACGCAAGCCGAGACCCGCATCGATGTCGTCACCGATGGCGAACAAGGGAAACCGGGATTTTTCACCTATGTGCGCGAGCGGCTTACCGGCTTTGAACCGAAGACGCCGCCAAAAGCGGGCTGGCAACAATGGGCGGCGGAAGTGGCGGCGTTCCCGGAGTACTACGAGAAGTATTTCAGCCGGCGCATGATGGGCGGCAGCATCGCGCCGCGCACGCCGCTGGTTTGCACCGGACCGATCGCCTACCGCGGCCAGGAGGCGATTCGGCAGGATATCGCCAATCTCAAGTCGGCGCTCGAGAGTGTCAACGTCACGGAGGCTTTCATGCCCGCCGTGGCGCCCAGCGGTGTCGGGCGAAATGAATAGTATTCCTCGGATGAGGAATATCTCGCCGCGGTCGGCGATGCCCTGCGCGAGGAATATCTCGCCATCGTCGATGCCGGTTTCATTCTCCAGATCGACGATCCCTGGTTAACCGAAGTTCACAGCCAGGACCCGTCGTTGAGCGCCGCCGAACGTCGCAAGATCGCCGAAAGGTCTGTTGACGCGATCAATCACGCCCTGCGCGGCATTCCGGCCGAGAAGATTCGCTTTCACACCTGTTATGGCATCAACGAAGGACCGCGCGGCCACGACGCGCCGCTGAAAGGAATCGTCGATCTGATCTTGAAAGTAAACGCCGGCGCCTACGCCTTCGAAGCCGCCAACCCGCGCCACGAGCACGAGTATCATGTCTGGGAAACTGCAAAAGTGCCGGCGGGTAAAATCTTGATCCCCGGAGTGATTACCCATTGCAGCAATATCGTCGAGTGATCGCCGAACGGATTACCCGTTACGCCAAACTAGTTGGGCGGGAAAACGTCATCGCCGGCGCCGACTGCGGCTTCTCATCCCAGGCGACCTACGAGCCCGAAATCCATCCGAAAATCGTTTTGGCGAAGTTCCAAGCGATGGTCGAAGGGGCGCGCCTGGCGACGAAGGAACTGTGGCGATAAGTCATGTAGGTGCGCTTGCGCACCGTGATGCTAAAAACGGAGAGCCTTGCCATGGCAAAAAGGAGCGCAACCAAGCGGGACGATGTAATCGAGAAACTAACACCGCAGCAGGCTCTCGAAATCCTCAAACGGCTGAGCGAGAATGAGGGCGAAATTCGCGATGCAGTCCACACCGAGGCCCGAACCCTTTTGCAAGCGGTGGACCTGGATGAAACGGCCGATGAAGCTTTCTTTGTTCTCGATTCGATAGACGTGGAGGATTGTTGGGATCGTTCCGGCAGTTCACGCTATGGTTACACCGAACCTAGCGAAGCGGCGGTCGAACTCGTGGAGGAGGAACTTCAGCCGTTTTACGATCAAGCGGCACGGTACCATGAGTTGGATATGCCCGAACAAGAAATGACTTATTGCATGGGAGTGATCTTAGGAATCTATCGCTACGAGCATGAGTCGAAGTCACAATTTCGGGAATGGGCCGAGGATATATCAATTGAATGCGCCGGCTACCTGCTCACCATCTGGCGGGAACGAAACCCCAGAGCAGTCGACGTCGAGGCGATGGACGAGTTTATCCGAAAACATTGTCCGAAGTGGGCCGAGAATTTAATCCGCTAAGTCTTGCCCTAATCGAATTTTATTTCCTTCTGTTTGAGCAGCTGGCGGTCGAACAATCTTTAGCGGCTGACGGATTGGCTCAGTCTCGCGAGCAACTCATTGCCTCAGCGATGCGGCATCAATCAGAATTTGAAGTTGCTCCCGGCAATAAACTTTCTCAGCTTGGGATCGCCAGGACAGATGCGGTTGATCGCCGTGAGCCAGCGCGCCAGATCGTCAACACTGAGGCGCTGTTCGATTGCGCGCGAATTATTTCTCAGAACGCGAAACTCTGTCCGCAAGGTTTCCGATGCTGCCATATCTCGCAATTCTTGTTTTTCTTCGTCACTTAGCATGATCGAATTTCTCCCGCAGAGTTTTGCCTTCATCGGCGAAGCCAAATGCATCGTAGTACTCGACAATCCGATTCCAATCGAGCTGCGAGCCGTAACGGTCCATCAGCCCTTCTATGTCGCTTTGGTCTTGCGCCCGGCGTTCGGGATCGTTGGAGATAGTGTGAACTTTGAGACCGATAACATCCTCTGGTTGCGCCGTTTTTAAAGAATGCTTACCGCCCAACACCGGCAAATTTTGGCTCGGGCTAGCATGCCAAGGGAAATCTTGCGAAATGCATGAATGAAGTCGAGGGAACCCCAAGCGGGCTCTCTGTGGCTATACTGTGACGTCCGGGTAAGCATGGATATGACAATCGATGGCGCCATCGAGCAGCTCGTTTTCGATGCCCGGATAGATCTTCAACATCTCCGGGTTGTCTTTGAGCATCTGATAAAAATAATCCTTGGCGTTGAGCTCGCGCGCCCGCGCCACCGTCAACGTCCGCCCCCGCATTAACTCTTCAGCGGCCTTGCCGTCCGCAGCAAAATCACACATATAAATATTCCCTCCCGTAAAAATTTTGGTTCAAAGTTCCACGTTCAAACGTTCAAAGTTAAAGGACTCGGTCGGTTCAACCGTATTGCGTCTTAACGTTGAACCTTGAACGGCGCCTAAGCGCGCAACGCGCTTAAGCGCTCGCTTTCCCCCAAGCCTCGAAGAATCTGCGCGCATCTTCCACCACCGGTTCGGTCACCGGCACGTAGGGGATCACCATGCGAGTGACGCCGGCTTCTTCGAAGGCTTTCATCTTTTCTTTGATTTCGCTCACGTCGCTGGCCGGCACCACCGGCAGTTTATCCATATACTCGTCGGTGAGCGCGCCCATGGCGGCTTTGAAACCGCCTTTTTGGAATGCATCGTGAATCGCGCTCACTTCCTTGTCGAAGCCCATGCCGCGCAGCATGTCGCTGTAATGATCGGCGATGTTGTAGAACGTCAGCACCTGGCGCAGCTTGGCGCGCGCCGCGTTCTTGTCGGGGTTGAGCGACACCCGCGACTTGGCAATGATCTCGATCTTGCTCGGATCGCGACCGGCTTCGATGGCGCCTTCGCGCACCCGCGCGGCGATCTCTTTCACCTTCGCCGGCGTCGCCATGTTGATAAACACACCGTCGGAGATTTTGCCAACCAGTTTGGTCATCTGCGGTCCGAGACCAGCGAGATAAACCGGCACGTTGGGATAACTCGGCTTCCAGGAAAGTTGAAAGCGCTTGCCGGTGGTGTAGATCTCCCCTTCGTACTCGACCCGCTCGCCGGCGGCGACCTTGCGCGTGACCTCGATATACTCACGCGCGCGTTTGAGCGGCCGGTCGAAGACACCGCCATGCCAGCCGGCGATCGCCTTGTTGGCGACGCCGAGACCGAGCAGCAAGCGGCCGCCGGACAAATCTTGCAGCGTCGCCGCTTGAATGCCAAGGGTCACCGGGCTGCGGCCGTAAATGTGGTAAATCGCCGTGCCCAGTTTGATTTTTTTCGTCCGGCTCGCCACCGCAGACAGCATGACGAATGGGTCGGTGCTGTTCGATTCGCCTTTCCAAAAGGCGCCGAAGCCGACTTGCTCGGCCAATTCGATGAGCCCCGGCACTTCGGCGGCCGGATAGTGCGCCGCGGAATTGATCTCAACGTCAAAAATCATATGTCGCGTCCTTCTTTGGGTTTAAACATTGAACTTTTGCACCCTCGAACCTTGAACGAAATTACCGGGTAGACTAGCCAGAAGGCTCCGCTTAAGTCAAATCTTTGCGCCGCCATTTGCCTCACTGCAACGCCTTGGCTTTCTTGGTGAGGCCGTCGAGATCCTTTTTGAGCTTCTCTGAACTCGCGACAAATTCCTCCACCGAAGTCGCCGGCACCCAAGCCGCGTCGATCGGCTTGAGGACGCCGGTGTATTCCATGATCGTCGAGAACTTGCTGCGCGCAGCGAAGTCGCTGATCGCGCTGGTGCCGACGACGACGAGACTAATCGCGGCCGCGGTCCATAGGCGAGAACGGCGTCGCAGCGGCGAGGCAGAGCCGAGATGCCCGTAGATTAGCCCGGCCAGCACCAGGCCGTAACCAAAGACGCCGGCGATCCAGAGCATGGGAACACGCGGCAAGAAAAACTCCGACCACTCGGCGAAGACGCCGAGGGCGCTGATCGTCAACAGCGCCAAGCAGGCGATCGTCACATGCCGGGCAAAGTTGAAACGGCTGACAACGATCCGGCTCGCCAGTGCCCACATGCCTGCCCAGGTCGCCAACATCGACACCGTGATCCAGGTTTCGCCGATGATTTTTGCCACGGTCACGCGCTCGACACTGGAGAGATAGGCATCCAAACAGAGCAGCAACACCAAGATCGCGCCCAAAATCACCGCCGCGTAAGGCGACGCCAGCCGCGATACCTTCACGGCGCCATCGACCAGCGTCGGCGCTAACAGATGATCGACGCTGACGTAACGCAGAAGGGTATGACCGATACGAAACTGGCTGCCGGATTGAAGCTCCAACTGAGCGACACGCTCGTTACCCAGTGCCGGATAGACACCGTTGACGCTCTCCAGATCGCTGGCGAGCAAAAGGCCTTGTTCGTCCTGGGTAATCTTGAGATGGAGCGGACAGACGAACGGGTCGGCGAGAATCACCTGATTGCCATAGGCGCGGCCGATAGTCACTGGAAATCCGTCCACCGCGATGCGCTCGCTGACACCGCCTTTGCCGTCGAGGATTTCGATATAGCCTAGTGCTGCCACTTGATGCTCTCCATGTAGCGCCGGCTCAAAGCCTGAACGTTGTCGAAACTCACGCCGGAGAGCGAAAGCGTCGACACCAAACCGGCATTGCGCGAGCCGAGCGTGGCAACGCGGAACACCGCGTCGTAGAGCGCCGGCAGCTTGACGTACTGGCGCGCGCACAACACTCCTTTTAGCTTGCCGTGGGCGGTTGCGATATTGCGCGTCTGGCAGCGAAACGGCGTGACTTCCTCCTCATTGCCGAACATCGCCGCGTTGCCGCCCTGAAACTGGCCGGAGTAGAGCGTGAAAAACCGCGCGGGATTGAGCTCGGTGGTGGACAACAGTTGATGGTAGAAGCGCACGATGCCCGAGGACTGCTCGCTCGAAACGAATATATAGTCGTCCGTCGAACAGTCATGGGTCACCGAGACATAAGGCAAATCCTTGCGCCGCAAGGCGTCCGCCCAGCAGCGAAAAAACTCGGTGGGCCTGGTCGGCAGGTCATAAGGCACCAGGATCACTCTGGGCGTCTTTGCCGCGAACATGCCGGCGAGATAGCGCGATTGATTGTCATAGATCTGCCGGCCGACATCGGCAAGAAGACTCGCCGCCGGCGGCGTTCCACCTTTGGCGGTCTTTTCCAGCAAAACCATGGCGCGCTCCGCCGGCACGAGGAAGCTGATCTGATTACCTTCGGTGGCAACGTTGATGCCCACCACATTGCCGGCTTGCGTCAACGTCGGGCCGCCGCTCATGCCCGGATTGAGCGATCCGGTAAAATGCACTTTGGGGTAGAGCGTATGTTTGAGGAGGCCGTTATGGGTGCCTTCGACGATGCTCAAGCCGAGGTCGCGCGGATGGCCGAGTGAATAGAGCCTTGTGCCTTGCGCCACCGGCTTGGACTCGAAGACGAGATGGCCCTTGGGCTGGCGGGCGGTCCGCAAAATGGCCAAGTCATAGACTGCATCGACCCCCAGCACCGTCGCCGCCGTCGTGCCCCCGGCAACGTCGATCACATCGATCCGATAACGCTCCGGTGAATGCACCAACTTGGAAATCACATGGTAGTTGGTGACGATGCGACCCGTAGCGTCGGCGAAAAAGCCGGTGCCCGTGGATGCCTTCGCCGCCGAACCGGTCTCCACCACCTCGATCTTGACGACATGCTCGGAAAACTGCTTGAAGATCTCCGGCGTGGTGCCGGGCACAAGTTGAGCGTGAGACGCCGGAGTTATCAGCATGGCACACCACGAAAAAATCAGAGCGCTGGTGGCGAGTAATCTATTCATCGGATGGCTGGGAAGAATATTTTACGCGAACGCCGGAGGCTAACGCGCGACTTGACTGACACCCTGGGTGAGCAAGCTTTTGATGATCGCTTCGTCATATCCCAATTCTCGGAGAATTTTTGCACTCTGCTCCCCAACCAGCGGCGGCGGCTTGGTTTCTTCTTTGGCCAGATTGTCGAAACGCACCGGCGCGCCGACGAACTTTAACTTACCGGCCTTGGGATGTTCGACCTCTTCGATCAGCCCGAGATGCTTCACCTGAGGATCATCGAGGACCTCGGCGATATTGTAAAGCGGCACCGCCGGCACGTCGTGGGCTTCGAGGATTTTTAACCACTCGCCGCGCGTTTTGGTTTTAAATGTCGGCGCCAAGGTTTGTTCCAGCGCCTCGTAGTTCTGCCGCCGCGCCTCGCGGGTTTTGAAACGCTCATCGGCGGCGATGTCAATGCGATCCGCGGCGTTCAAGAGCGCCAGCCAAAATTTTTCCGGCACCGAACAATGAATAGCCAAGGGCTTGCCGTCCTGGCAAACCAGCGCGAACGCATGGGCGTTTTTCACCCGCGCCATGCGATTGGGCACATTGCCAGTGCGCAGAAAGCCGGCAGCGGTCTCGCCGATAAACGATAAGGTCGCTTGTAAAAGTGAAGTTTCAACACGGCAGCCGACGCCGGAATTCGCCCGCGCCAAGAGCGCAGCGAGGATGCCGTAGCCCGCGGAAAGTCCGGTGACGTAATCCGACACCGCCATGCCCATCACCTTGGGATCGTTGGGATCGCTGAGCAGGCTTAATAAACCGCTCATCGCCTGCCCCAGAGTATCGAAGCCCGGCTTCTCGGCATAGGGTCCGCTCTGGCCGAACGCCGAGATCGAACAGTAGACCAATTTAGCATTGAGCGCTTTCACCGTCTCATAGCCGATGCCCAGCCGGTCCGCCGTGCCGGGGCGAAAATTTTCCACGAACACATCGGCATTCTTGAGCAGTTCGAGGCAGATCGCCTTGCCCTTGGGCGCTTTCAAATCGAGAACTAGACTTTCTTTATTGCGATTGAGATGAGCGAAGTTGAAACTGAACGCCGGGTCGGGCGCGAAGTAGCGATACGGATCGCCATCGGGCGCCGACTCGATCTTGATCACCCGTGCGCCGAGGTCGGCAAGTAGCGCCGTCGCGTAGGGCCCGGTGACGAATGTCGCGCATTCAATAACCGTGATGTTGTCGAGGATTTTAACCGGCATGAATTTCTTTCCGCGCTAATCTTCCACGGATCAACGCGGCTTGCAACGCAGTGCCGACAAATCTCGCTCGGCTTCGATTGCCTGGCACGGGATGAGCGATCTGCTAATTTGTCGATTATGGAACAGTCGAAATCATCGCCACCAACCGGCCAATTGACCCTGCGCCAACAGCAAAGACTCCGGCCGTCACTCGTGAAGTCACGAACCACGCGCCGATCGTCGCCGGCAAAAAATCTCCAACTTGCATTTGCCCTGTCAGAGTTTTGCCTGGCGCTACACCACGCCGCACGACGGAATCGTCACAGATGATGCCGCCGCAATTTGGACGAGCGTTGCGCTGGTTACAAAAGCTACTCAACGGCGCGAACAACGAACTCAATCATAAATTTAATTCGCCCTGATCGGCGGATGATCGGTCGCCGCTTGGGGCGCTGTACGTGCGACCCAGGACATATCTGTGAGCATCAAGCCGGACCCCGCGACCTGTCACCGCGGCGCGACTAAGATCTCGTCCCGCGGAAAATAATCCATGATCTCCGCGCCGTTCTTGGTCACCACCAGCATGTTTTCCAAGCGCGCGCCGCCGACTCTGGTCTCGCCTTCGCGCGATTCCACCGCCAGCGTCATACCTTCTTCGAAGACTTGCGGATGATTGAAGGACCAGAGCCGGTTGACGATCGGAATATCGTAACCGGTGTTGGTGCCAAGACCGATGCCGTGGCCGATTTCGCTGGCGAGGATTTCCACTTCGCTCTGGTAGCCCCACTTGGTTGCCGGCGGGAAATGCTTGGCCGCGTCCGCCGTGGTCTTGCCCGGTTTGATTTCTGAGATGACCAGATCCAGCCGCTCGCGCACTTGTTTGTACCAGTCTTGTTCCTTCGCCGTCGGTTTTCTACCGACGATGAAGGTCCGGTAGGTGCAGCTGCCGTAACCCATGTAGGTCGCGCCGCAGTAGGAGCCGTAGACCATATCGCCTAATTGAATCACCCGGCTGGTGGCGTGCGGACCGCGGTCGAAAGTCGTCGGCCCGGTGCGCCAGCCGCCGGGCACGGAGCCTTCCAGTCCCATCTCCCAGCCGGCGCCGGAGGCGATGCGCATCAGATCGGTGTCGCGAATGCCGGGTTTCAGACTTTCCCAAACCCGATACCAGACACCGTCAACCATCGACGCGCAGGTTTTTAAACAATCGATCTCATCTCGGTTTTTGATCATGCGCGCTTCGAGCATCAAGTTGCGCGAATCGACGATGTTCTTCACGCCGGCATTGGTCAGCGCTTCGCGCGCGGTGCCGTCGAAGCTGCCGAGCGCCAGCTTCTCGCCCAACAGGCCGCGATTTTCCAACTCCGATTTAATCTCAACGGCGAACGCCTTGGCCTCGTCGGCGCAAGCGCCGGGGCCGGGTGCGCCGCTCAGCCAAGAATGCGCCGGCCGCCACTCTTTGATCCACGGGCACTGATCCGGCATTTGGTGAAAATAGCCGTCGTGCTCGTACATCACCGGATCATGCTCGGCGAAGAACAGCACATAGCGGCACATCGGATAGGTGAAGCCGCGCAATGCCGTCAGGTAGCGAATGTTGTGATGGTTGGCTTCGAGCAGCGCGGCAATGCCATGTTTTTTCATGATCATCTGCGCCCGCGCCACGCGTTGGTTGCGCATGCGTTCGGGATTGAGCCGCTCTTGCCAATCCGCGGTTTCCGGACCGAAGGTGAGTTTCGATGAGTATTGAACCATAGGAGTCTCCTCATGTGTGAACGATTGTAATTTTCGCCCCGAACTTATCTGTAACTCGTGGGCGCTTCAACTCTTAATATCGCTTGAGACTATGTCCCTTAAGCAGAAGATCGACTCAACATCCGTCATACCCGCGAACGCGGGTATCCAGGCTAATTCGACGGAGAACAAACCTGGATTCCCGCCTGCGCGGGAATGACGGACGAAACGCGGACAACCTTGCTGAAGCAAGCTTGATTGCGAACCCTGAATGAATATAGTGCTGAGTCGGAAAGAAAATCAAAGAATGAAAAATCACTTACAGATCCTGACCCATTTTGGCGCCCTCATCTTCTTTGCGGCAAACGCCATTAGCGCCGAGCGCATCACCGCCGCCTACACCAGCATCGCCGCGGCCTACGCGCCATTCTGGGTCGCCAAGGACAAAGGCATTTTCGACAAATATCACTTCGATGCGCGATTGATCTATATGCGAGGCACCGTGCCGACCCTGGCGGCGCTGGCCAACAGCGAACTCGATTTCGTCCAATCCGGCGCCTCGCCATTTATTCTGTACGCGGCCAAGGGCGGCGACGTGGTGCTGCTCGGCTGCTTGGCCAATAAGGTGATCGACTATGTGCTGATCGCGCACCCTTCCGTAACTCGAATTGACCAGTTGCGCGGCAAGCCCATCGGCATCAGCCGGGTCGGCGATCAGACCCATCATTATGTCCGGGAAATTCTCAAACGCTACGGCATCTCTCTCAAGGAAGTGCGCTTGGTTCAGACCGGCCTGCAACCCGAGCGGGTCGCCGCCCTGCGCCAAGGATTGACCATGGCGAGCATTCTCAACCGGCCCAATAATCTGCCGCTGGAACAAGAGGGCTATAAACGCTTGCTCGACATTGAGGATCTCAAACTGCCGGCCGGAGTGCGCTGCCTGATCACGACAAAGAAAATCATCAAAGCCAAACCTGCCATGGTCGATAATTTTGTCATGGCGTGGCTCGAAGCGGTGCGCTTCATCCTCACCCA
>JBGTCC010000314.1:0-8877 GCA_041749055.1 Thermodesulfobacteriota bacterium
CCGCGCAGGCGGGAATCCAGGTTTGTTCCCCGCCGAATTAGCCTGGATACCCGCTTTCGCGGGTATGACGGAAGCCTGCTGCCCAATTGTATCCGTAGATCATTCACGCACGAATATTTTCGAAGGAGGCTCGAAGGACACGAAGGTTTGGGAACCTAACTTTCCGAACTTCGCGATCTTCTTGTTCTTCGTGGTAAACACAATCTTCGCTTCTTCGGATACAGAATATTTTTTGCGCCCTTTGCGTTCTCCGCGGCCATTCCGCCGAAATAGAAAACCCGCCGGGCTTGTCCGAGCCACGGCGGGTTTTCGCTGCTACTGACGATTATTTTATCGAACTTTGACCCGGAGCTGTTTCAACTTCTCGCCGGTTTCAAAGTGGCGGCCTTCGACGGCCAGCTGCGCTTCTTTATCGAGCTCGTCGCTCCACTGGCCGAGCGAATAGCCGAACCATGGCATCTGGGGGCGGAGCTTGGGCAGTTCGAGCTCTTCCCAGATTTTGCGCGCGTTCTCCATATACTCGCGCTTGGGCAGCGACACCGGAGGAAACGGTTCTTTCAAGATTGCGTTGCATAGCATCGCCGACTCATCCGCCGGCAAATGGTACGACACCACGTCGGTGCCCTTAACCTCATGTTCATACAGGAACGGTGGCGCATGGCCCTTTTCCATGCCGGGGACGATGTGAACATCCTTGTGCGGCTTCATGCGGTAGCACATCGCCCAGAAGACCGCGGCTTCGTTGGACGGGTCGATATCTTCATCGACCGCAACGACGATCTTGCCTACGCCGGGATGGAAAGAGCAGGCTGCATGCAGCGCGCGCCAGACTTCCGCTTCATTGGGCTTTTTCATTTGGATGATGACCAGCTTGTAAGTGTTGGTCAGCGGCTCGTGCATTTCGACGCGCAAGACCGAAGTAATGCGGCATTCGTCGCGCAGATGCACCAGCATCAAGCGGTCGTAACCGATTTTACGAATGACCGACGATTCGCTCGGCGTCAATTGGCTCAGCCACGAAGTGTAGATCGCGTCTTTACGATACGTGATCGCGGTCACGTCCATGAACGGATTCAACTGGCGCGGATGCATGTAGCCGTGAGATTCGCCAAACGGCCCCTCGGGCTCGATGAATTCAGTATTGGGATAACCTTCGATGACGATCTCGGCGTCCGCCGGCACCATGATGTCGTGGGTCTTGCATTTGACCATCGGGATCGGCTCGCCGGCCAGACCCCCGGCCACACCCATCTCATCGACGCCGTAGGGAATTTTTTGCACGGAGACATAGGAAACAATCGGCGGTGCACCGATCACCAGCGCCGCGGGCAGATGGACCTTCTTCTCGACGGCCTTCTGCCAATGCAGATAAATATCTTGGCCCAGTCCCGAGGGGAACACGCCGACCCGCTTGCCGGCTTTGATCTCGCCGCGGTAGTTGCCGATGTTTTGAATCCCGGTGTCGAGGTCGGCGGTGAACCAGTGGGAACAAGTGGTGTACGGCCCATTGTCGAATCCCGGCGTCGAGATCGGCACGGGAAAGCGGTCGAGACCGTTGCCCTCTTTGTCGAGCTCAGCGCCTTGGATGACGACTTCCTGGCACTTTGCGTTAGTCACGACGATGGGATTGATCGGCTCGGCTAGAGCTTTTTTCCACATCGCGTCCATCGCTTCACCGCTGTTGCAGCCCATGCCGAGATAATAAATCTCCGGCTTTCCCGCTAGAGCGCCGACGACGACGGGCATATCGTATTTGCGCCCCTTGGCATCGGTGACGTTCTCGAATAGCCAGGCCCGGCGATCTTCTTCCGCCAAGCCACGGTACTGCCAACGCACTAATGGATGGAGTTCCGTGTCCTTGTTGATCAACCGCGTGATGCGCCTGAGCAACCCATGCTCTTCGAGATTTTTTATATGCTGATGCAAATCGAAATACGGCATTCGGTATATCTCTCCTCTTTTCGCTAAACAATCTGAATGGAATATCCGATCGATCCCGGCAGGTCAACAAGACGGGGCCGTTCAAACATGTCGCTCTGTTCAATCGCTCGCGCCGTTCAACCCCTCCTCGGTCCTCCCCACGAGCGCGGAGGAAGAACCGACGAAGACCGTTCAAAGGCTTCAACTCCTGCAAGGACTGGAACCAAACGAAGCGGTTGAACGTAGCGTTAGCGATTGAACGACTTGAAAGTGTTTTCGTTAATACAAGCTTTTGAAGAATCCGCTGTCCTCGAAGCGATTGCAGAAACTCATGTCGACCACGTCCTCCGCCTTGGTCTGCGCCGCCTTGGGGTTGAGACCATGCTGCGCCATCAGCCGCAGCATAGAATTGACGCCTTCCATCGACGGACAGGGACGGCGCGGCAACGCCCCGATCAAGCCTTGATAGGCACCCTCAGCGCGGTCGATGGGGAGACGCAAATTACGCGCGAGACTTCTGACGACGATGTCTTTGTTCGCCGGCTTATGCACGAACGCCACCCCTTCGACCGTCGCCCTGGCGATATTTTCCACCAGTTGCGGATTGGTCTTGATCAGGCTGCGGGCAACGACGACACCGGAGGATTGAAACGGCACGTTTTCTTTCTCCAGGTCGACCAGCACGCGATAGCCCTCGCTGACCACAATCTGGCCGAATTCCGGCGACAAACTGGTGGCCTCGACACTGCCGGCGCGCAGCGCGCCCATCCGCTCCGGCACGCCGCCGATACCCAACAAGACGATATTGTCGCGGCGCGGCACCAAGCCGAGATGATCGAGCGCCACGTAGGTTGCCATTGAAGCCGAACCGGCGGGTGTGCCGATGGCCACTTTCTTGCCTTTTAAATCTTCGCCCCCTTTGATCGCCGGCTTGGCGATGAACAGATAGTCGAGGCGATTTTCCAGACCAAGGATCATGGCGAAATCACCGCCGCCGGTATTGGCATTGAGCACATGGGTGCCGCCAACCAACCCCACCGGCACCTGCCCCGCCAACATCGCCTGCATCGCCCGCCCGGCAATGATGAAAACCAGATCGGCATCGATGCCATACCTGCGAAATATCCCCTGCTCCCTGGCGATCCACCAGGGCGCGACGTTGTTGCTAATCGCGCCGTGAGCCATGAGCAGCTTGGCCGGCTCGGCAGCGCGCGCCTGGCTGCTGACCAAACAGAGGAGCACACCAACGATGGTACCCAAGCGTAATCTTTTAGATCGGCTCAAACTCTTCACGACAAAACCTTCGACATAATCCAAAATCATCTCAATCACCTTGCCGTAATGTCCATGCCTACGGTTGCTCATGCCTGTTTCAGCCGGAGACTGATCAGTAGGGGCCGACCTGCGTGTCGGCCCTCCGAACGGGCGGACACATAGGTCCGCCCCCTACCATTACCGTTGCCTTCTTCATCTAATCACCCTACCTGCCCGCACCAACAGGTTCGACGGAACAGTCAAACCAATCTGCTTTGCCGCTTTCAAATCGACGATGGACTCGAACTTCTTCGGCTGCTCCACGAAGATCGGCGAGCTTGGCTCATTTCACGATCTTGTCGAAATATGTAGCGGCGCGCTGAATAAATCGGCAAAGCTCGATCCGCTGTACATGCCACGCTGTCTTGCACAACTATCGATTTCGGCTATGCCGCCGGAAGCCGTTTCTTTACCGCGAGTTATATAACGCGGATTCGATGCGAAAGAACGGCTGCCTGTAGTCCTCCCCCTACGACTTCCAGCCATGCACCGTGACATCGACCAACTGCCCCACCGGATCATGCACGCCCATCTCGGCGAAGCGGCCATCTTTTGGTTTTACTTCGGCGTCGGCTTTCGCGCCGGAGGCTTGGGCGCTTTTTAGCGTCCCGTCCAAGTCTTCCACTTGGAAGCCGAAATGATCGATGCCTTCGCGTCCGCCGCGCGCCGGCAGCACCGCCATGTTGATGTAACCGTCGGTCAAATAGATCGCCCGGTTGCCGTCGTCCCGCACCGGGCCGCGCCATGCTTCGGTCATGCCGAAGGTCTGCTTGTAGAAAGTGGCAGCCTTCTCCTGATCTTCCACCTTGATCGCGATATGTCTGATCTTGCCCATGGTGCTATCCTCCTTTTTAATTTTTCCACAGTTTGTCTATGAAACCACTCTTTTTTAACTCATCGAGAATGCTGTTGTTGATATAGCCGGCGGGGATTTGGTTTCCCGGTATGTTCATCATCTCCAGCTCCGCGCGCAGCGCCTCTTCATCGGCGTAGGGAACCGGTTTGATACCAGCGCGCAGCTCATCGCACCACAGCGTAATATGTTCCTCGCTGGTGCCGCCCATGTATTTTTTCAAAATCCGCGACGTGCCGCTCTTGTTGGTTTGAAAATAGTGAATGGCCTCCAAATAGGCCTGTATGAAACGCACCACGGCTGGACGGTCGGCCTTGATCTTACGCTCGGTGGTGGTGAGCGGAGCGTCGGTGCCACGAAAGCCCATCTCGCGCGCGCTCGCGCCTGTCATTGGTTTGGCCCGGCCGCGGAAAACCAGCAGCAAGCCGGAATCGCCGAGGACGCCGACTTCGATGCGGCCCGACTCCAAGCCTTGGGCCACGCCCGGAGTGCCGCCCATTTGCAGAATCGTCACGTCAGATTCTTTAATACCGGATTTGCGCAGCGCCGCGCGGAGGAAAGTATCGCCGCCCGAGCCGTATTGCGTGACGCCGATGATCTTGCCGCGCAGTTCATTGAAGCTCGACAATTTTGAGTCCGGGCGCAGAAAAACCCGCTGGTTGGAATAATTAGCCAAGGTCGAGAGGATCGTCACATCGGCTCCTTGGGCGCGGGCGCGCAGCGAGGCCGGCGCGCCGGCGACGACGTAGTCCAAGTCCCCCGCGATCAGCGCTTGAATCGTCCGCGGCGTCCCCGGGATCAGCACTACGTCCGCCGAAAAGCCGTATTTCGCGAGAATCCCCGAATCCTTGGCGACATGAAACATGCTTTGCCCCGGATTGATCGCCACATGAGCCAAGAGCAGTTTCTGCGCCGACGAGACCTGCGGCAAGGTTAACAGCAAAACCGCTACGATGATTAATTGCGCAATCATAGCCTTTGGATTTACTGCCGTCGCCGCGGCATGTCAATGGCGATGATTTACCTAACGCGGCATAGCCGCAATCGAAAATGAAAAGGGCGTTATCAGCGCAGAGGCGCGTAGGTCGGCGTAGGGGCCGACCCGCGTGTCGGTCCTCCGGACGGGTGGACACGTAGGTCCGTCCCTACGTAGACCGTCTTCGGCGCCGCCGCGGTAAGACTTCTGAAAATTCGCGCTGACGATGCGAATTTTCATGGATTCCAATGCAAGGTGCTTGACGCTTTCTAAGAGTTGGCGTACCAATTCACCATCTTGAGAATCTAGGGAGGCGATCATGCCGTTACATGTCAAAGCTAGCGAGATGAAGGAATACCAACGGGATCAAAGCGGTGAGGCCGGCACCGGCCAGATGGTCGTGCGCAAGGGTTACGGCAACGAGTGCAGCCTGATGATCGCCACCCGCCGCCCTGGATATCATACCAAGCCGCATCAGCATGAGTCGGAACAGATTAATTATGTCATGGACGGCGAGATCTGGTTCTTTGTCAAAGACCACGGCTATCTCTGTAAAAAGGGCGATTTTCACCGCATTCCGGCCAACACCGTACACTGGGCGTTCAATCGCTCGGACAAAGACGCGACAGTGGCCGAAGCCCACGCGCCCGGACTCATCGGCGGCCGCGCCGGCGACGCCGCTGTTGCGCTCTACGATGACGGCGAGACACCACAGGTGCGCGGCCCTGGCATCAACCAGTTTGTCCCCTTCGATCAGGAAGGCGCCGAAGCGAAGTGCTTTGGCAAGTAGCACCGCGCAGGAGGTAGAAACTTGTCGGTCGGTATTTATAGAGTATTGGTACTATCCGTCCTATCCGCCGGATTGGTGCTATTCTCCGGATCATCTCCAGCCCAGGAGTTGCGCCGCATCCATTACGGCACCACGGCGTCCACCGCGCACCTGCCGATCTGGGTAGCCAAGGACGCCGGCTTCTTCGCCAAGCAGGGCTTGAACGTCGAGCCGGTGCATATTCGCGGCGGCGCGCTGATTACCATGGGCATCATGAGCGGGCAGTTGCAGTTCTCCGGCGCCGGCGCGGAATCGATAGTGGCCGCGCGCATCGAAGGGGGCGATGTCGTCCTGCTCGCCTGCCCGGTGGACTCCGATCCGGTCTATTTCATCACCCGGCCGGAGATAAAATCCGCCGCCGAGTTGAAAGGCAAAGCCACTGCGGTCACACGGCTCGGTTCGACGACGCATTTTTATCTGCGCGCGGCGGCGCGTCATGTCGGCCTCGACCCGGAGAAAGACATGACCATCTTGCAGTTGGGCACCGGCAGCGAAACTGCGAGCGCGCTGGAATCCGGCCGCATCGCCGCCGCCGCGATCACGCACCGCTATGCATTGCCGTTTCTGGAGCGCGGCTGGCCCCTGCTCGTCGACATGAGCACCACCGATCTGGTCTATCCGTCATCCTGCGTCGCCAGCAGCCGCGGTTTCGTAAAATCAGAGCCGAAACTGGTCGAAAATTTTCTGCGCGCTTATGCGGCGGGTATCCAGGTTATTCGTAAAGAACCGGCCTTTGCCGAGCGCTCTCTAGCCAAATGGCTACGAGAGAAAGACGCGTTATTGGTGCGCAAGACCGTTGAAGCCTATGCCAAGCTGTTCAAGCCCGTGCCCAACGTGCCCGACAAGGGGCTCGAAAACGTGATCAAAGACTTGCAAAGCCGGCGCACCGTGCCCAAGGAATTTCTCGGCCACTACGATCTGTTTCGCGACAACGGCCCGTTGGAACGGGCGCTAGCGCGGCAATGAACCTCTGTCGGCTCATAGTCATCGTAACCACACTGTTTGTCGGTCACTTCTTCGCCCATGCTCAGGATCTAAGACGCATCCTCTACGGCACCACCGCGTCACCAGCCCACCTGCCCGTTTGGGTCGCTAAGGATGCCGGCTTGTTCGAGAAAGCGGGGATGAACGTCGAGCCGGTGCAAATCCGCGGCGGCTCGCTGATCGCGCTCGCGATCATCACCGGCAACCTGCCGTTCTCCGGCGCCGGTGCCGAATCGGTGGTCGCCGCGCGTGCCGCCGGTGGGGACGTGATCTTGCTCGCTTGCCCGGTTGACGCCGATCCGGTTTATCTAATTACTCGGCCGGAGATTAAGTCGGCTCAAGAACTCAAGGGCTTGTCGAGTGCCGTCACCCGTTACGGCTCGACGACCCATTTCTACCTGCGCGCTGCACTCAAACACGTCGGTCTGAATCCTGAAAAAGACATGACGATCTTACAGATGGGCGCCGGCCCGGAGATGGCGCTTGCGCTAGAACGGGGCGCCATCGCCGCCGCTGCGCTGACCACCCGCTACGCCATGCCGTTCTTGCAGAAGGGTTGGCCCGTGCTCGTCGACTTGAGCAACACCGATATGGTCTATCCATCGTCCTGCGTCACCAGCAGCCGCGCGTTTATTCGCGCCGAACCCAAGCTGACGGAAGATTTTTTGCGCGCCTATGTCGCGGGAATCCAGCTGATCAAGAAGGATCAACGCTTCGCCGAAAAATCCTTCACCAAATGGATGCGCGAAAAAGACCCCGCGATCACCAAACGCACCGTGCAGGCTTACGCCAAACTGTTTAAAGCCAACCCCGTCGTCCCCGACAAAGGCATCCACAACGTCATCCTCGATCTAGTCAGAGCCCGCCCCGACTTCAAAGAATACATCGGCTGGCCCGAACCGTTCCGGGAGAATGGGCCGCTGGAGCGAGCGCTGAAGGATAGATGAAAATAGGAGTATTGGAGTAGTGAAGTGATGGAGTATTGGGTCCGAATTCGGAAACCCAAAGCTCCATTATTTATTCCACCACTCCATTTCACTTACATTCCAATAGCGTCAACCCGGACCTCCCGCTTAAGAATTTGTTGGAGGCGGTGACGAAAGGAACCGCATCGGTTTAGAGCTAGTCGGTCGGCAAGGAACCGACCAAACCCCCGAGAATCGTGCCACCTATCAGGATATAAATGGGACTCACTTTCGTAAACTGGGAAAGGAGAGCCGGGCGTAACGTAGGCGAAACCGATAGCCGCTGCGAAATCCTGGGGTGTGATCCAGCGCATTTCCTGAACCGTAATGCGTTCGAGGAGCGAGAGAGCGGCATTGCCTCCGCCGAAGGCGAGCATGCTGATGATCGTAAACTGCACGAAAAGTTCGAGATAAATCACCGCGCTTTTCCTTGATCGCTTGGGAACAACGCTTTTGCGCCGGCGCTTTGTTTTCTCGCGAACAGTTGGGGCGTTAAGATCCCTAGAATCCCGGCAGTCAAGACGATCCACGCCGGATTGATCTTTAGAGCGATTCCGACCGCGCATGCCGCCAAAGCTATAGCGCCGCCGGCAACCGTCGTGATCGTCGACTTGGCCAGGCGATAAATCGTAGCAACCAGTATTCCCGCAACCGCAGCGGTGAGACCTCTGAGCGCAGGCGAAGCCGCATCGGCGAGCAGAACGGTAATCTGCTCATAGGTGATCGATAACGCGAGCATCAGCAGAAACGCCGGCAGAAGAAACGCAACGGTCGCCACTGCGGCGCCAGTCCAGCCACCGAGACGATAGGCGAGGTAGCCGACCAGTTGCACCCTGTGGAGCCGGGGAGGAATTTCGTATAGGTGAGGCTCTCTGTGACATCCTGCGCGGTCAAGACGCCGCGGTCTTTGACCAAGTACCGTTCAATGAGGCTGAGCGTGACCCCGAGCCCGCCAAAAGCAGCTACGCCGATCCTTATAAATTGCCACCACAATTGGGCTAGAGACCTGAATCCTTACGGTTGCCCGAAGCCGTTC
>JBGTCC010000315.1:0-4251 GCA_041749055.1 Thermodesulfobacteriota bacterium
AAATGTCGGATTATTTCATTTGCCGCCTCTCTGGGGTAAAGTCGACAAGGAGACGTACTTCGAACAGTGGAGCGATCCCATGGCAAATAATCCGGCATACGACCCAACCGATCCGCGATACTTCGATATCACCGATTTGCGCGCCGAAGTGGAACGGGTCTTCAGCCTCTGCGCCGACTGCCGCATGTGCGTCAAGTATTGCGGCAGCTTCCCGAAGCTTTTCGATGCCGTCGATGACTACTGCGTCGAAGGCAAGTACGCCGACGTCAATACGAAAAATCTCAAGACCGCAGATGTCGACAAAGTCGTCGACCTCTGCTTCCAGTGCAAGCTCTGCTATATCAAATGCCCCTACACACCCGGCGAACATGAATGGGCCATCGACTTTCCCCGCTTAATGACCCGGGCCAAGGCCCAAGGGGTCAAGAAAAACGGCGTACCGCTGGTCGACAAGCTGCTGGGCAACCCGGATCTGGTTGGCAAACTTGGCACCCTGACCGCGCCGCTGGCCAACTGGGGCAATGAGAATCCGCGCAATCGCCAGTTGATGGAAAGCGTCGTCGGCATCCACAAAGACAAGAAGCTGCCGCCGTTTGCGGCGCAAACCTTCGCAGCGCACTTCGCCAAGAATCGCCCTACCCCGGTCATTGAACCGGCGGCGCGCGTCGCCTTTTTCTCAACCTGTTATGTGAACTACAACCAGCCCGAGATCGGCAACGATACTCTCGAGGTCATGGCGCGCAATAACGTCGATGTCGCGCTGGCCTACGAGAGCTGTTGCGGTATGCCGTTATTGCACAACGGCGATATGGACGGCGCCATCGCGGCCGCCAAACGCAATGTCGAGTACCTGCGAGGTTTTGTCGATGACGGCAGAACGGTGATCGCGACCAATCCGACCTGCTCGCAGATGCTGCGGATCGAGTACCCGCGCCTGCTCGGCACGGACACAGCCAAGAAGGTCGCCGCGGCGGCCATGGACCCGATGGAGTTTCTCGCCAAACTAGCGGCGCAAGGAAAACTCAACAGGGAGTTTAAGACCGGCGCGGGTGCGATTAGATATCATATCCCCTGCCACCTGCGCGCCCAAAACGTCGGCTACAAAACCCGCGATGTGTTGTCGCTCTTGCCGGAGACCGAGGTAAAAGTCGTCGAAGAGTGCTCAGGCCATGACGGCACTTGGGCGATGAAGAAAGAGAACTTTGAAATGTCGCTAAAATATGGCGGCCGGGCGTTTAAGGAAATGGCTGAGGGCGATCCCAAAGTGACCTGCTCCGACTGCCCGCTGGCGGCAATTCACATCGAACAGGCCAACGGCAAAAGGCCGCTCAATCCGATGCAGATTTTGGCAATGAGTTATCGCGGCGAAGCGGTCGCATAGAATCTCGCAAGGCTCGGAGTGGGTGAAAACGTATGACTCGCCGTTCGACTAAGCTCGCGAACGGAATTACATTGATAACATTAATAATCTTTCGTTCGTGCTGGAGCTCTCGAAACATGAACGGAATTTTTCACGCACTCTCACGGGACGGCGATACTTTACCGGCTCAGTGAAAAGCCGCGCTGGCACGTGACCAGTCGCTCTCCTGAATACCGCAAACTAAAGCAACTTCGTCGCGGTAGAGTTGCCAAATTCTCAGCGCATCCTCCATCACCCGCACCACGGCACCCCGGCGCAGCGGCACGACATGATCCAAGATCGCGTTCCAAGCGGCGACGCGGTGGCCACCTTCCACCTGTCGATGGGCTTTGGTCAGCGCTAGATGGTCCACCGAGAGTCCGTAATATTTCACCAGGGGATGTTCCTCCAGGGGCGGTGGTGGCTGGCCGTTCGCGCCATTGAGCGCGGCTCTTTCAGCGCTCGAACCTTCGACGAAGATGGTAACGATTGCCGACGCGATATCCCAGCCGAAGGACTCAGTCGCGGCGTCGAGAAATTCACGGTAACGCTGAGCCGCCGGCAACAACTGGATATTTTGAAACCGGCTAAGGTCCATGCCGAGGCCGCGGGGATATTCGAGAAAAAGTTCGGGGTGAGGCCGGCCAGCGACCAGGCCGCCGGTTTCTTCTTCGTAGAGATTCTCCGCCAAGCTACGGCGAATCTCGGCGATGGGACAGCGAATATAGGATCGCCCGACGAGTATCGGAAAGTCGCGCACGTAGGTGCCATACTCTTGCTCGAAATGAAAATGCAGCCGGTCCCTGGGCACTCGGCCTGAAGTAAAAGCCGGCCAGGCCCAGTGATCCTTACGTTCCATCACACCGAGGAGCTGTTCGCGAAAGGTTTCCCGATTCATCGAGACCTCCATGAGTTAAAGCGCTGTTGTCTATCCGAGTAATGAGCAACCTAAGTGCCAGCGGATAACTGCGCGAAATACCTATTTTCGTACCGCATATCCCGGCATCGGCGCGAAGCAATTAGAATCTACCGATGAATCGGGCCGCATTGCCGCGAAGCTTATAGTCTGCCGGTCGCCACGCTGAGCTGCAGGCCGGAAACGAGCCACAATTCAGCCTATCGCGTTCGCCCTCCGCGATCTGACTCCACCGTACAGCCGAATCGAGCGACTTATTGCTGACAATTTGGTCGTATTGTTGCCAGATCAGCACTTTCGGGTTCAATAAGCCTTTCATTGGCAGATTTTTCCCGACTATGTTAGTCAGGAAGGGATGACTGCTAGCTACAGCGAACAACCCCCTCCACTGGCGGGCGGCACACCTGAACATGTCGATAAGTTGCGCGTCGTGCTCAACATTTGCCGGCGCATGAGTGCGATCACCGACCTGGCGTCGTTGCAGACCTTGATTACCCGCGAAGCCAAGGAGCTGTTGCAGGCCGGTCGTGTCAGCGTCTTTCTTTTCGACCGCGATAACTGCGAGTTGTGGTCGGCGATCTCTGAAGAAGGCAAGATCATGCGCTTCGACGCCCGCCTTGGGATCGCCGGCGCGGTGGCGATGACTGGGAAAGCCATCAACACGGTCAACGCCTACGAGCATCCGTTGTTTTACAAAGAAGTCGATATTGAGACCGGTTATCAGACCCGCAACCTGCTGGCCGTGCCGCTCTACAGTCTCGACGGCGCCGTCATCGGTGTCGGCGAAGCGACCAACAAAATCGGCGGCGCGTTTACCGACGCCGACGCCGAGATCCTGACGACACTGGCGGCCCAGCTCGCCGATATGATCGAGAACTCGCCGATTGCCAGCGAGCTCAAGACTCATAAGCTGGAACCGCGGAGCTACCCCGCCGCCGAGTTTATCAGCGGCTTCGCCACCCAAAAAATAGTCGGCATGAGCCATCGCATACAGTCGATCATCCGCTTGATCGACCAGATTCGCCCGAGTTCGGTGGACGTCTTGATTCAAGGCGAAAGCGGCACCGGTAAGGAACTGATCGCCAAAGCGCTGCACTTCAACAGCCCGCGCGCCAAATACCCCTTCGTCGCTCTCAACTGCGCGGCGCTGCCGGACAACCTGGTGGAAACCGAACTTTTTGGCATCGAAAAAGGCGTCGCCACCGGCGTCGATCGGCGCATCGGAAAATTCGAAGCGGCCCATGGCGGCACACTGTTTCTCGATGAAATTGGCGACCTGGGATTGTCCGCGCAGGCGAAAATTCTCCGGGTGGTGCAAGAACGCTCCATCGACCGCATCGGCAGCCGAGCGCCGGTGCCGGTGGACGTGAGGATCGTCGCCGCCACCAATCGCGATCTCGAAACCGCGATGAGAGAAAAACTCTTTCGCGAGGATCTCTACTACCGGCTGAGCGTCGTGCGCATTCAGACGCCGTCCCTGCGCGAAGTCCCCGAGGACATTCCGATCCTGGCCAATCATTTCTTGCAAAAACATTGCAGCGCCAACCAGGTGGAACTCAAACAGTTCACGTCCCCGGCAATTGCTTGTTTGATTGCGTACGCTTGGCCTGGCAACGCGCGCCAACTGGAAAATGAAGTAAAACGCTTAGTCGCATCGGTGCGCAGCGCGGCCATCCATGCCGAGCAACTGGTGCTCGAGAGCCGGAGCGGCCACGCTATGGCCACACCGGCGGCCGAACCTTCGCCGGGGCAAACGCTAAGCCAAGCCGTCGATGCGCTGGAACGGAAGATAATTCAACAAACCCTCGATGGCTGCGATGGCAACAAAGCCAAAACCGCGCAGTTACTCGGGTTAAGCCGCCAGGGATTGATAAAGAAACTGCGGCGGCTAAAAATGGAATAGCAAGTATGATTTTCTCGTCGGCAGCCAAGCGCA
>JBGTCC010000316.1:0-2572 GCA_041749055.1 Thermodesulfobacteriota bacterium
CGAATATTCAAAAGACGATTCGCCGGGGGTTGGAGATTCTCGGTGTCGATGCGCCGATGAAAATGGCCGCAAGAGTGGAAACCGAAGTTTGACCAGTCCGCGCAGGACGAAAGGTTGATTGAAATGGCGGAGAACCGCAGAGGCAAGGACAGCCGTTATTATCTTAGCCGCGGCCAGATGATCATCCTGGGCGGTACATTTACCTTGGCTTCCATCGTCGTCTTTCTCATCGGCATGATGGTCGGCAAAGAACTCGAGGAGCGAAAGATCCTCAAAAAAGACGAACCCCTGGTGAAGATGCCAGTCAAGCCAGCCGGGGGAGCCGCTGGCGCGGCAGCGAAGAACGATGAAATTACTTTCTACGATACCTTAGCGAAATCCCGCGACGCCCAAGCGCTGGCCGAGCAGCCGGCCAAGGTTGCGAAGCCGGCGGAGAATACCCCTCGCGCTGAAGTGAAGGAGACCAAGGCTGGCGCTAAACCCGACGGCCGGTTAGCCAAGCTGGCCGAACGTAAAGCCGAGAAGGTCCAGCCGGCGATTGAGAGCGCCAAGAGCGAGGCCGCCGATGCTGATGGTAGAGTTTGGCGCGCGCAAGTGGACGCAGTTCCCGACGAGCGGTCGGCCAAACTGTTGGTTGATCGACTGAAAAATAAAGGCTACAACGCCTATGTTAGCGCGGCTGAAGTGCGCGGCAAAACCTGGTATCGGGTCAGCGTCGGCAAGTTTGGTACGCGCGCCGAAGCCGAAAAGGTTGTTAACGCACTCAAGGACAAAGAAAACTATGAAAGAGCGTTCGCCGCGTCTAGTTGAGTAGGCGACGATAGGCAATGAACATCCGCGAAGCCATCGATAAATTGGTCAACCGCATCGACTTGACGGAAGCGCAAACGATCGATGTCATGAACCAGATCATGACCGGCGAGGCGACGCCGCTGCAGGTGGCGTCCTTTTTGACCGCCCTGCGCATGAAAGGCGAAAATGTCGACGAGATCACCGGCGCGGCCAGGGTGATGCGCGAGAAAGCGCACCGGGTCAACGTCAGTGCTAAGTTGGTGCTCGATACCTGCGGCACCGGCGGCGATCAAAAGGGGACTTTCAATATTTCGACGACCGCCGCCTTCGTGGTCGCCGGCGCCGGCGTCAATGTCGCCAAGCATGGCAACCGTTCGGTGTCGAGCCAGTCGGGCAGTGCCGATGTCCTGGGCGCTTTGGGCGTCAAGGTCGATGCGCCGAGAGAGCGAGTCGAGCAGTGCATCGCCCAGATCGGCATCGGTTTCCTGTTTGCGCCGC
The DNA here is from genome assembly GCA_041749055.1 of Thermodesulfobacteriota bacterium. Classification (GTDB taxonomy): domain Bacteria; phylum Desulfobacterota; class Binatia; order UBA9968; family UBA9968; genus DP-20. The sequence continues at coordinate 1,291 of JBGTCC010000316.1, forward strand.
TGCTCCATGAAGCGATGAAATACGCCGTGCAGCCGCGCCGCGACATCGGCATTCGCACGATATTCAATCTACTTGGGCCGCTGACCAATCCGGCCATGGCGACGCACCAGCTGATCGGCATTTACAGCGGTGATTTGGTCGCGCTGGTCGCCAACGTGCTGAAAAATCTCGGCAGCGCGCGGGCGATGGTCGTCCATGGGCTGGAAGGCCTGGATGAAATTTCTTTGTGCGGGCCGACCAAAATCGCCGAGCTGCGCGAAGGGGCTGTGAAAGAGTTCCAAATCGAGCCCGCGCAGTTCGGTCTCAAGCGTTGCCTGCTCGCCGACCTCCACGGCGGCAGTGCCGAGGAGAGCGCGGTGATCGTCCGCGCCGTGCTCGACGGTAAACCCGGCGCGCCGCGCGATGTCGTGCTCTTGAACAGTGGCGCGGCGCTTTACGTCAGCGCCAGTGCCGCGAGTCTAGCGGATGGTATCAAACTCGCTGCGAAATCTATTGACAGCGGCAAGGCGCGCCAAAAACTCCAACAGCTGGTCGAGCTGACCAACGCCGCGTAGGTTAGTCATGGCTGAAATCCTGGCCACCATCGCGGCGCATGTGCGCGAAGTCGTGTCCGAGCGCCAGCGCGCACGGCCCTTGGCGGCGCTGCGCGATCGATCGCTTTACCATGCGCCGACACGCGGCTTCGCCAAAGCGCTCACCGGTAACGAGCGGCGCATTGTTGCCGAGGTCAAGAAAGCCTCACCTTCCAAGGGGCTGATTCGCGCCGATTTCGATGCGGTAGCCATTGCCAAGGATTACGCGAGCCACGGGGCCAGTGCAATTTCAGTGTTGACCGAGAAGCGCTTTTTTCAAGGCGATCTGGTTTATCTCGAACAGATTCATGCCGTCGTGGCGGTGCCGCTGTTGCGCAAGGATTTCATGCTCGATCCCTATCAAGTCGTCGAGGCGAAGAGCTTCGGCGCCGATGCGGTGCTGTTCATCGCGGCAATGCTTGACCGCCAACTCATGGGCGAGCTGCGCCAGCAGGCGAGCGAATTGCAGATGGACTCGTTGGTGGAAGTGCATAGTGAAACCGAGCTGGAAGCGGCCATAAATGCCGGCGCGCAGCTGATCGGCATCAACAACCGCGATCTGAAGACTTTCGCCGTGAGCTTGGCGACGACAGAAAATTTGGCACCGCTGGTGCCGGCGGGCATCCCGGCGGTGAGCGAAAGCGGCATTGACAGCCTTGAACAAATTCGCCGGGTTGAAAAGCTCGGCATCCACGCGTTTCTGATCGGCG
>JBGTCC010000317.1:0-4831 GCA_041749055.1 Thermodesulfobacteriota bacterium
TTGTTTTTCTCGCTGTTTGGCCTGTAAATAGCTCGGAGCCCGCACCAGCCAAATGTTCGAACTGCCGCGCACGACGTTAGCCGTCGCCATTTGCCTTGTTGCCGCGCTCATTTTGACGGGGTTTCGCCTCTGGCTCTATTGGGAACGGCGCGCTGATGTCAAAGAGCTGACCCGCCAGCAACGGTTAAGACTATTTTGGATCGGTTTCCGTTTGGACGCTGTGATCGTCAGCCGAGGCTGCTTGCCGCTGGTGGTTGCCGCGCTGACTTTGCCTGGTGATTTTCTTATTTCAAGTCAGTTTTTCTTTGGGCTCTACCTCAGCGTTCTTTACTTCACGCTATTTTTCGCCGAGATCGCCGGCATTTTCTTCTTTCGCTTCTATGATTTCCGGCCCAATTATCTGGTCTTCGAACATGGCGCCGATCGTGAGGTGCTCAAGACCGTCGCTAAAGCCTATCCGTTAGTTCGCATTCTCTTGCTAAGCGTGATCGGCGCTTGGTTGGCCGTGATTGCGGTGCAGTTTCTCGCTCCGCTGGCGCCGGGCAACCTAATCCGAAGCGATTACCTGTGGTCGTCGGATCGCGCGATGACATTGCTCTGGCTTCTATTCCTCGGTTTCGCCAGCCGCGGCACCTTCGACCACCGGCCGCTCAACCCCAGTCTGGCGTCGTTTACGACCAATCGGATCGCCAATGAGATCGCTTGTTGCGGGATTTTCAATCTCCTCTACGAGTGGAGTCAGCGCGCTAAAAATGAATTTGCCGCGCTCAAAAGTATCACCCAACTGCCGGCCGCTGATGCGGCGATCGAGCGTTGCCGCAACGTTTTAGCCAGGGACGGTCAATTCACGGACGATGGCCCGAATCCTCTGGTGCGGCGAATAATCAACGACGTCAGGCCCGCACCGCTCAACGTGGTGTTAGTCGTAATGGAGAGTTTTACCGGGCGGCTGACCGGTTGTCTTGGCGGAGTGCCGGCGCTTTCTCCGGAATTGGACAAGCTTGCTCAAGAGGGGTTACTGTTGGAACGCTGCTACGCCACCGGGGAACGAACGATCCAATGCCTCGAAGCCGCGGTCTGCTCGTTTCCGCCGCTTCCTGGCGAAGGGGTGGTCAAACGGCCGCAGGCGCGGCAAAACTTCGCCACGTTGGCGAGCGTGCTGGGTCAGCGCGGATATGCGACGAGTTTTCTCTACGGTGGCCAGGGGATTTTCGATCACATGCTGGGTTTCTTCCTCGGTAACGGCTTCGATTGCTTCATCGAAGAGAAGAATTTCTCCGCGCCACACTACAAAAGCCCCTGGGGTGTGTCGGATGAAGATTTGTTTGAAAGGGCCGATCGGGAATTTCGCCGCTACCATGAAGCGGGTCAACCATTTTTTGCTACCTTGTTGACGGTATCGCTGCACTCACCCTGGCAATTCCCAGCGGGTAAGATTCAGCCGCTTGGCGCTGATACCAGGATGCCGCCCGGTTTTGAGCTCGCCGAGTTGAATAACTTTCTCTACGCGGACTTCTGTGTCGGTCAATTTATTCGCGCGGCGCGCCAGGCGCCCTACTTCGATAATACCTTATTTGTCTTTGTCGGCGATCATGGTGTGCACCTGCGTGGCAACGAACTCATTCCGATCGACGACTACATCGTCCCGGCGTTGTTTCTCGCGCCGAGGCATCTTGAGGCGGGTCGAATCAGCGCGGTAACCAGCCAGATCGATCTGCCGCAGACGATCATGGGAATCGTCGGCGGCGAATACCGCAGCGCGTTTTTCGGCCGCGATGTTCTCAAGCCGCAGCGAGAAGATTCCTTCGCGATCGTGATCTATAACAAGAAGCGCTATGGCATCGTCGCGGACCGGCAGTTGGTGGTGCTGAGCGAAACCGGCGACCAGCTTGCCTATGAGCGCCGCGATCACGGCAATCCATGGTCACGGATTGCCATGACTGCGGCGCAGTCGGCGCGGGTGCAAGATGCGTTAGCGATCTTGCGCAGCGCCGAGGATTTACTTGTCAGCGGCCGTTACAATGCCAACCCGAGCTCTCTGTGAACGCTTGGCCGGGCCGCTGCGTTGCTTTACCTCGCGCTAACGCCCTTTTGCATCTCTTTAAGCAGGGCTTCGACCTTCTTCAGCTCCTCGCCATAGCCAGCCCAGTTGCCTTGTTTGAGTAGTTCCTGGGAGCGCTGGAAATGATCCAACGCCTGGCGCGACAACGATGGATCTCCTTTGACGGGCGTTGGCAATACCACTGCACTGGCGGGCTGTAACGCCCCTGGCGCCGCCACCGGCTTAGCGCCAAAGATACTTTGCAGGGCTTGGTCGAGTGTTTCTTCCATGGCGATGCGGTTGCCGAAGGCGACAATTACCCGTTTCAATTCGGGCAACGAGCCTTGGTCCGCGGCCAAATAGAGCGGCTGCACGTAGAGCAAAGACTTCTCGATGGGGATGGCGAGCAGGCTGCCGCGGAGCACCTGCGAGCCGCTTTGACTCCACAGCGTCAGTTGTTGAGAAATCGTTGTGTCCTGATCGATGCGCGCATCGATCTGTTTGGGGCCGTAGACTAGTTTTGCTTTGGGAAATTCCAGCGCGGTGAGCTTGCCGTAATGCTTGCCGTCGCTGCGCGCCGCCAGCCAGGAGCGCATGTTGTCGCGTTTATTCGGCGTGAACGGTAAGAGCAGGATGAATTCTTCCTTCTCCTCGCCGGGCAAGCGCATGATCGTGTAGTAGGGCTCCATATCGCGCTCGCGGCCTTCTATCGTGCGCCGCGGGATGCTCAGCAGATCCTCCTTGTTAAAAAACACTTGCGGGTCCTGCATATGGTAAGTGGCGTAGGCCTGGGCTTGGATGATGAAGAGATCCTGGGGATAACGTACATGGGCGCGTAAGTCCTCGGGCATGGTTTCGAGAGGTTTAAACACTTGCGGAAAAGTCTTGGCGAACGACTGAATGATCGGATCCGCTGGATCGCTCAGATAAAATTCCACCGTGCCGTTATAAGCGTCGACGACCGCCTTGACGGAGTTGCGAATATAATTCATCCCTTGCCGGCTCAGCGGTGCGGAATAGGGGAAGCGGTCCGATTTGGTATAGCCGTCAACGATCCAAAACAATCGGCCGCCTTGGGCGATGACGATATAGGCGTCACTGTCGAAGGTGACAAACGGCGCGAGTTTCTTCACCCGCTCTTGGATCTTCTGATGGAAAAGTATCCGGCTTTCGCCGGTGAGATCCTGGGATAACAGGATGCGCATGGACGTATGGTGCGCCGCGAAAACCAACTTGCGCCAGAAGCTGCCGATCGGCACGCCGCCCTTGCCTTGATAGTTCGTGTAAATATTCTGATCGCCGGCGGGATAGTCCAATTCCTGCGACTTGGTCCGCACTAAAACATATTCATTGGCGAGCTCGCCGAAGTAGATCTCAGGGCGGGTGATTTTCAGCGAAGTGGTCGACAGCGGCGGAATATCCTTGATGAAAAACTCGGGCTGGCCGCTGGAGGTCACCTGATTCACCGGTCCAAAGACCACGCCATGGCCATGGGTGAAAGTCAGATGCTCGTTGATCCAGTTTTGACTTTGCAGATGGCGATGGGACAGTTCCCGGGCGGACAGCATGACCTGGCGATAGGTGCCGTCGATGACATAACGGTCATTGTCGACATCGACGAATTTGTAATAGGGCCGGATCTCCTGCAGCTGGGCGTAGCTGGTCAGAAGCGGTCGATGATCCCATAGCCGGATATTGCTGATGGTCGATTCATTGCGTTTCAAATCCGCCGCGGTCAACTGCTCTTCGGCGGGGAACTCCTTGGTATCAATCTTATCTAGGCCGAAGGCGAGCCGGGTGAATTTGATGGTGCGTTCGATGAACGGGCGCTCCGCCTCGATTTCATTGGGCGTCACGCGGAAGCGTTGCAAAAGCGTTGAATAAGCATTGAGACCGAGTATATGTACCGCGACCAGGGCGCCGACGCCGAGGAAGACGAACTTGTAACCGGTCCGGGCGATCTGGGCAAAGCAGAGCACCGCAGCGATCAAAGCGACAAACGTTAACACACGCAATACCGGCAGATTGCCGTAGATATCCGCATAGCTCGCGCCGAAGGAAACGCCGCGCGGCGAATGCAACAGATCGAAGGCGTCAAAATAATAACCGACGGCTTTGATCAATAGGAACAAACCCAACAAGATCAGCAGATGACTGCGCGCCCGTTCGCCGAGAAAAAGCCCGCGCGCGGTATACTCAATGCCCCGATAGAGCAGGTAGACGGCGGCGCTGGCAACCGCGGCGACACCGATGGCGAAAATCGCCCAATGATAGACGATGCGCAGCGCGGGCAAGATGAAAACATAAAAACTGACATCGCGGCCGAACTGGGGATCTGGCAGATTGAACGATACCGGATTGAGAAACAGCGAAAGTTGTTCCCAATTCGCCGCCCCTTGGGGTGCGGCCATCAGTCCGACGAGAACGGAGCCGGGCAAGAGCAGCCGTTTAAGCACCGGATCGATGAGCTCCGGCGGCGGCAGCTCGATAATGTTTTCCGCGCTGGAAAAGCGAAATCCGCCCGATGAAGAAGAAGCGATCTTCAAATTGACATAAATAAGCAGCGCCAGAAGCGTGCCAGCCGTAGCGCCGAGAGCGAATTTGTACGATAAGATCGTTGTAAAGAGCTGGCCGTAGCCGACGTCTTGGAACCACAGCCAATCGACATAAAGGCCGATCGCCTGGCGAAAAAACATCACGACAAGAACCACTATTAATATTGTCACGCCGCCGAGTCTGCGCATTGGGCCTCCGTCAGGTTATGAGAGTGACTAGTGAAGTCGCCGGGAT
>JBGTCC010000318.1:0-2876 GCA_041749055.1 Thermodesulfobacteriota bacterium
GCCGGCGCCGCTCGGACCGACCCAAACCATGACCGGCACCTGCGCGCCGAACATTTCCTTGACGATAGTGCGGGTCGAAGTGAGCAGCCCACCGGGAGTGTCGAGCTGAATGATCAGCGCCCGCGCGCCATTATGCTTCGCCCGCGCGATGCCTTCGCGGATGAAGTCATCCACCGCCGGATTGATGCTGCCATCGATGGCGATCAAATCGACATGGGGCGCCGCCGCGTCCTTGGACTGCGCCCATACGCCCGCCCCCATGGCAACTAGACCAATGAATAGAAAAGCTTTAAGCATTTTCACCGCGCATCTCTTGAATAACTTTTTTGATGTCTTCCCAGACGAGCTTTTTGTCCACCGGATTTCTCAGTAAATAAGCCGGGTGGAACGTCGGCATGAGCTTGATTCCGTGGTAGCTGGCCCAAGTGCCGCGCAGTTTGCCGATCGGCACCTTGCTATTGAGTAGCGTCTGCACGGCGAATTTTCCTAGACCAACGATGATTTGCGGGCGGACGATATCGATCTGCTTTTTTAGGAACGGCTCGCAGGCAGCGACTTCGTCCGGCTCGGGATTGCGGTTCTCCGGCGGCCGGCATTTGACCACATTACAAATGTAAACATCTTCGCGCTTAAGCCCCATGCCCTTGGTGATGATGTCGGTTAACAGGTGGCCGGCCCGCCCGACGAACGGTTCGCCTTGCAAATCTTCTTCGTGGCCCGGCCCTTCGCCGACAAACATCAGCTTGGCGCTGGGATTGCCAACACCAAAAACGATATGGGTCCGCCCTGAACAAAGCTTGCAGCGCTGACAATCGCCGATGGCGGCGCGCAACTCTGCCAAACTCTCGGCTCCCAGGGCAATGCTGTTGTCGGCAGGCATGGCTATCTCTGTACCCGCCATGACGCTCGGTTCTTGAACTGCATTCGAGTTTTTCTGTGAAACTGGCGATTGTTTAGGCAAGTAACGAAGCCCGCTGCGCTGGCGGCGCTCGAGATGGCGCTTGAGCGTGGTGGCTAACGCGGCCAATTCTTCGACGTCGCTCGGCTCGGTCATCAGCGCTGTCCTTTCACCGCCGGATCGTACCACCCGACACCGGCGCGAAGCAATACGAAGTTAGCTCAATGATTGAGCGAGCTGTCGCCGAGTCGCTTCGGCGTAGATACCGGAGTTCAGATAGATGCGCTGATTGGCATTTTCGGTCGACGCGAGAATGACATTGAGGAGATCGATATAGCCGGGGTCGAGATTCACCCGACAGCCGCCGGAGAGCGCATCGGGAAATTTGTTTTCGATGGCCTGGGTTTGCAGTTCGGTAGCGGCGAGCAGCGTCAGATCGGCAATAAGAAAAACGCCGAAATATTTTGCCGCCCTCCCGAGCTCAACGGCGGTTTTTGAGGGCGAGGTAATGATCGTAGATGCGGTCAGCCAACTCATCTTTACTCATCAGCGGTAGCGACTGCGACGCGCCGGTTCGGTCGAGAATAGTCGCAACGTTGGTGTCGCCGTCAAACCCGCTGCCGGCTTCGGCGACATTGTTGGCGACGATCATGTCGAGATTTTTTTCGCGCAGCTTCTTGACAGCGTTGGCGGTCAGATCTTCGGTTTCAGCGGCAAAGCCGATCAACACTTTGCCATCTTTGTTCTGGCCAAGTTCTTTGACGATATCGGGATTGGGTTCCAGGCGCAGATCGATGGGGCCTTTGCCGCGTTTGATCTTCCGATCCGCCGTCACCACCGGCCGGTAATCAGCCACGGCCGCCGCCATCACCACCGCCGTCGCCGTGACGAACTCTTTCGCCACGGCGTCGCGCATGTCGGCGGCCGTGACCACAGGAATCAGGCGAACGCCGGCCGGACAGTCCAGCGCGGTGGGTCCGCTCACCAGCACCACCTGTGCGCCCCGCCGTGCCGCCGCCCGTGCCAGCGCATAACCCATCTTTCCGGAAGACCGGTTTGACAGGTAGCGCACCGGATCGAGGGGCTCGCGATTGGGCCCGGCGGTGATCAACAACCGCTCACCTACCAAGTCCTTTTTCCCGAGCAACCGGTCGACCTCATCGGCGATCTTTTCCGGATCGGGCAGCCGGCCTTTGCCTTCGTATCCGCAAGCGAGAAATCCTTCGGCCGGCTCTAAAATATGGTAACCGACCCGGCCGAGCTTGCGCAGATTCTCCTGCAGGATCGGATTCTCATACATATGGATATTCATCGCCGGCGCGATCAGCACCGGCGCCTGGGTTGCCATGATCACCGTCGTCAAAAGATCGTCGGCGATGCCGTTGGCGATCTTGCCGATGATGTTGGCCGTCGCCGGCGCGATCACCAACAAATCGGCTGAGTCGGCTAAATTGATATGGCCGATTTCAGACTCCTGCGTGAGGTTGAAGATTTCCGTAGCCACAGGATAGCCGGAAAGGGTTTGAAAGGTCAGCGCTGTGACAAACTCCATGGCGCCGCGGCTCATGATCACGTGAACGCGGTGACCGGCCGTGACGAGTAAACGCACCAGCTCCACCGCCTTGTAGCAGGCGATACCGCCGGTCACCCCAAGCACCACGGTTTTCGGTTTGTCGATTACCACCACAGCGACAAATTAGCCGATTCAACTGATTGCTGCAAACTTTTCCCGAACAGGCCAAAGGCGACTCGGCTGCCCGACAGTGTAACCAAGTTTACAGCGTTGCGACATTTTGGACCCGCCGTTGTCATAAGCATCGACAGCGTCAGACTGCTTCATTGGCTCTAATTTCCTCTATTTGCTCACGGGAGCGTTAGAACAGAGAGCCGATCGGTGGCATGATTTTGGCTCCTGGTGCTGCATTTGGTGGCAGCGCAATTCACGCTATGATAATCAGTATGTTTTAACTTGACCGTT
>JBGTCC010000319.1:0-3032 GCA_041749055.1 Thermodesulfobacteriota bacterium
GAGCCGGCCTTCGACGGCGAGTGTGAGCAGGCCATTGCGCGGGCCGTCGCTGCGCAGTTTGGTGCCATTGGAGATGGGTGAATCCATTTGAAGCTATTCGCGGTTGGTGTCTTTTATTATGCGCGGTCCATCGGCGCGGTCAACTGATCCGCGCAGAGTTTTTTTGCGGTGGGCGTACCGCCAGACTCAGGAACGCCGCGATAATCAAGGCGACGACGAAGGCCAAGAACGACGACTGGTAGCTGCCGGTGACATCATGGACAAAACCGAAGAACGGCGCCCCCGCTGCGCCGAACGCATGCGTCACGAGAATACCCAGACCGCGCACCATGCCGAGAGAGACGCGGCCGAAATTGGTGGCCCAGATCAATTCTTGCAGCACCCAGCCGCCGCCCAAACCGATGCCGTAGAGAAAAAAGCCCAAGTAGACCGGCACCACCTGGCTGGTGGCGAGCACCAGCGCCAATCCCGCCGACTGAACCAAAAACATGATCAAGCTGGAATAGCGGATGTCCATGCGCTCGCTGATCACGCCCCATACCATGGTCGAGCCAAGCTGCGTCGAGGCGATTATGCTCAGCACCGTCGCCGCCACCAGCGGCGAGAAGCCGATGTCGGTAACGTAGGCGAACACATGCAGATTCAAACCGGCGATGCCGACGTTGGCCATGCCGTAAATGAAACAGATAAGCCAAAACGTTTTGGTGCGGATCACTTCGCGCCAAGTCCAAATCGCTTCGTCGGCCGACAAAATTGCTTTTTTGTCGTCATTCGATTGGCTGGCGGCGACGGTGACTGGCGGCGCGTCCATGCCATCCGGCTGCAAGCCCAGCTCTTCCGGGCTGCGGCGCATGAAGATCAAAGCGGGAATTACTACCAGCACCAAGGTAATCAGGCCGAAGATCGACCAGGTGAGCCGCCAGCCGACCCAAACGAACAGCATCGCGGTCACTACCGGAATACAAACTTTGGCAAATCCCTGGCCCATGCTGGCGATGGCGATGGCCCGCCCGCGTTTGCGCACGAACCAGCGCGATACCGTCACGCTGACGATCATGTGGCACATGAACACGCCGCCGATGGCGACGAAAATCCAGCGCAGCAAAAGAAACTGCCAGAACGCGCCGACCTGGCTCATCAGCACGAAACCCAACCCCGCCGAAAGCGCGCCGCCGGCCATCAACCAGCGGCCGCCGAAACGATCGACCATCGGTCCCACCAGCGGCGCCATCGCCGCGCCGATGAGGATTTCTCCGGAGCGCAAGAGCGAGAACAAGCCGCGCGAGACGCCCAAGTCCTCGATCAGCGGTTTCAAGAACACGCTGAGCGTGCTCGACATGTGAAACGCGCAAGCAACATGGGAAAGAAAGCCGACGCCGACGATGTACCAGCCGTAGAAGACTTTATTAGACCTGGAAGGTGAAAATGTTGTGCGAGAATTCAAGGCACAGCTACCGCGAAGCGAGAGTTGTCAAACTATCAAGGATCGTAGCGGTTGTAAAAGCATAGCCGGTTGAACCGACGAAAACTGATGGGCTATAAAAACCATCTGACCAATTACCATTATTGGAGGAACCAAGCCATGGCAAAAAAAGGGCTGAGCCACATCGCACTCAAAGTGCGCGACTTGAAAAAAACCGAAGAATTCTATGTCGATGTTTTAGGGCTAAAAGTCGCGTTCCGCCACCCGCCGAGTATGATCTTTCTCACCACACCCGGCAGCGGCGATCTATTGAACTTCGTCAAAACCGCGCGGCGGTCAAAAGCCAATCAAGGCCTCGAACACCTCGGCTTCAAAGTAACGAAAACCAAACTCAACAAAATGGCAGCCAAGTTTAAAAAGGTCGGCGTCAAGATCGACGGCCGCCGCGGCAGGACCGCCTTCTACATCACCGACCCCAACGGCTATCAACTGGAATTCTATTGCGACTGACTGGCGCAAGAATCAACGACACATAATAGTTCATTCCGTCTTCATCCGATTCCCACCGTCTCCCTCGACGGGAAGGGTGAAGTGAAAAGCCTACTTATAGCAGACTGCTCGACTGCATCCACCCAGCACGGCTTCTGGAGTTGAGCGCTAGCGCGGATTCAGATCTCATCACGAAGGCACGAAGAGCCTCGCGACTCTCCGCAACTAAGGGAGTAACCGGGATATCACCGCAGAGGGGCGGAGTTCACAGAGTTCGTGTGGAGCATCTTCCTTTTCTGAACTTTGTGACCTTTACGTTCTCTGCGGCCAGTTCTCAGATCCGGCATCTCCTCCTCGCGCTCAAAACAAACTCAACTGGTCCTTCTCCGGCCGGCGGAAATGTTCCGTCGTCAGCTTGGGCCAGCGTTCGGTGATCCCCGACTTCTTGCGCGCTAGTTGAAACAGCACCGCCATCTGCTCTGCGTAAATCCCTTCTCCGCTCATGCGCGATTTGAAGTTGGGATCGTTGAGCTTGCCGCCGCGAATCTCGCGCACCCGGTGGAGAATTTTTTCTTTCTTATCGGGATAGTGCTGCCCGAGCCATTGCTCGAACAGCTCTTTGACGGCGAATGGCAACCGCAACGCGACATAACCGGAGAATGTGGCCCCGGCCTGCGCTGCGGCGACGGCGATGGCCGGCGCTTCGGAGTCTGTCAGCCCGGGAATCATCGGCGCTTGCAAATACCCCACCGGCACGCCGGCGTCGGCCAGGGTTTTAATCGCCGCCAAGCGGCGCGCCGGAGTAGAGCCGCGCGGTTCCAGCGCCGACGCGAGTTTCCCATCTAGTGTCGTTAGCGAAATCGTCACGCCGATACAATCGAACTTTGCCAATTGCGAAAGCAGATCGATGTCACGGGTGACTAAATGGTTCTTTGTGACGATCACCGCTGGATTGCGAAATTCCAAGAGCACATCCAAGCAGCGCCGCGTCAGTTGGTATCTCTTTTCCGCCGGTTGATAGCAATCGGTGACGCCGCTAATGCCGAGCAACTGCGGTTTCCACTTCGGACTCGACAACTCTTTGCGCAGCAGCTCCGGCGCCTCTTGCTTGACCATAATC
>JBGTCC010000320.1:0-3165 GCA_041749055.1 Thermodesulfobacteriota bacterium
AAATCCGCCGCGGCCAGCGGCGCGCCGTTGCGCCGCGCGTCGACGACGCATCGTTGCAGCAAAACCCGGCGCGCAGCGTTGACGTCCGCACACCGAGCCGCGGCTTGTAAATCGGCGGTGCTGAGCCGGCGGAACCGGACGCGAATGTCGTCCCACAGCAGTTCGGCGGGCTCGGCATTGGCGGCATTGGCAAAGCTTTCTCGAAGCTCGTTCACGTCAACGGAAAATTCCAATCGGGCCCGGCAATTCGGACACTCGGCGAAGCTTTTGAGCGCGCGCCCGAAAAGCCCCTCGCGCAGAGCTAGCAAATCGGCATCGCGCTCACCCACCGTGAGCGCGGCGAGACCGCTGTCGGTCAATTCCGGATGGCAGGCGGAAACCAGAGTGAGCGCTCGGTCAACCCAAGGTTGCCGCGCCCCCCGTTCCCACATGCCGATCAATTGCGCGGCGGAAGGTGCTCGCATGGTGCCTCTTAAATGAATGGCCGCAAAGAACGCAAAAAATATCGGGAGTCGTAGGGGCGGATTTGAAACCCGCCCTCTTGGCTTTGGCGCATCGAGAAATTTGCCCAAGCCAGGCAAATTATCACGGATAGTAGAACACGAAGGATTCCGATGACCAAATCTCCGAACTTCGTGTCCTCCTTCGAAAACAATTGTGCGTGGACGATCGCGCAACGAATTGGCACCAAGGTTCCGTCATACCCGCGAAAGCGGGTATCCAGGCGAATTCGGCGGAAACCAAACCTGGATTCCCGCCTGCGCGGGAATGACGAGTCGAGGAGGGAAGCATGTGGAGGGGAATCCATCCATTTCCATCGTCTGTAAACGAAGGTAAGCTCATCAACACTTCGTGGTGAACTACTCTCCCGATAAACTACCAACAGCGTGAGACACTCCAGTAACATGGTCGCTACCCGGCGGCGTTGATGCTCGGCTCAGTCGGTTCGGCGACCTCGACGTCGCGCGCCCAACCTTCGTTCTCCAATTTGATCGACTGGATGGCGATGGCGTTGGCGTTGGCATCGAGATCCGGCTGGGCCTGAAACTCGGACACCCAGCAACGAAATACTTTGTAAGCAATCACCAGTTGGCCGGTTTCGTTGTACATCTCGATGATGATGTCCTTGCGAAAATCTTTGAGCGACACCTCGGCGCCCAGGCCGGCGCCGAAATTCCAAACTTTGTTGGCCCAGTTCTCGAATTCCTTGTCGTGGGTCACGCCGCGCTCCAGGCTAATCGCTTCGAACTTGGTGCGGCCCGGCGATTTCCGGCCGGTGCTGGGATCGCCGCCCTCGCGGTGCTCGACCACTTCGGTGCTGCGCTTGAGCGCGCCGACCTTGCTCACGCCGGCGACATATTTGCCATCCCACTTGATCCGGAATTTAAAATTTTTATAGGGATCGAAACGACTGGTGTTGACGCTGAACTGAGCCATGAGAATCTCCTTTTAACTAAACCTGGATCTGGCCGGCCATCTGCTGAATCTGCACGATGACAAACTCCGCGGGTTTGAGCGGCGCAAATCCGACCAAAATATTCACCACGCCGCGGTTGATGTCGTTTTGCGTCGTGGTTTCACTGTCGCATTTGACGAAGTAAGCGTCCCGCGGCGATCTGCCCTGAAACGCCCCCTGGCGAAACAGGTCGTGCATGAAGGCGCCGACATTCAAGCGAATTTGCGCCCACAGGGGTTCGTCGTTGGGCTCGAAAACCACCCATTTGAGGGCGCGAAACAATGACTCTTCGATAAACAGCGCGGTGCGCCGCACCGGCACATACTTCCATTCGGAGCCGACTTCGTCGTTGCCGCGCAAGGTGCGCGCGCCCCACAGCACGGTGCCGTAGACCGGCAGCGACCTTAGACAATTAACGCCTTTGGGATTGAGCACGCCGTTTTCACCATCGGTGAGGACGATCTTGAGTCCGCTGACGCCGACCAAGCTCGCCTCGGTGCCGGCCGGTGCCTTCCAGACGCCGCGGTTGCTGTCCGTGCGCGCGTACAGGCCGGCGGCAAAGCCGCAAGGCGGGTACTCGGCTAGACGGTTTTGCTGCAACGGATCCGGCGCCAGCACCCAGGGAAAGTAAAACGCCGCATTGATCCCGTTGTCGCCGGTGATATTGGCATCGGGGCCGTTTTGCAGACTCGACACGGTCGCCGTGGCGACACTGTCGGCGATCAAGAAGGCGCGCCGGTCGCGGCAAAACTTTTCCAGTTTTTGCACTTCCGCCACTTTGGTCTCGCCGGGGACACAGAGAAGATTGAACAGATCGATGCGATCGAGATAAAACACGCCGCCGGCGCCGCTTGCCGGTTGGGCGGCAAGCTCGAAGTCGGGATCGTTGGGGGCCAAGACCTTGCCATCCTGGCCGCTCTTAAGCTTGGCGGTGGCGGGGATGACGCCGGTGGCGGGAATGGTCGTATCCGCGGGCGGAGCGGTCGCGCCGCCGACGATTTCGCCCTGCACCAATACCGATTCGTCCTGCAAAACATTGACCACGAAGCGGGGATCGGTCGCCGCCATCGACAAGTTATCGTATGCCTCGACGGTGAGCCCCGTGCCGTCCGGTTGAAGCTTGGCAATGCGCAATTGGAAACGATCGTTGTCGGGCGTCGGACGGGCGCGAATGATCGCCGCGTATTCATTACCCCACTTGCCTGGATTGTTAGCGGTAATCTTGAGCTTGCCGTCTAAAGTTTCGTTGGCAGCGACGGCGTTGTCCGCCGGCGTCGCCGAGCCCGACATAGCCAGTCGGACGATATAGGCGCGCTGGCCGCCATTGGCGAAAAAGTGCGACACGGCATAGCCCAAAAGACTGCGGCGATCCAAACCGCCGAACTTTCGGTCGTAGTCAGACCAGCTCAAGAGCAACTCCGCCCGGTCGGTTGGACCTTTGGCCGCCCACCCGACGAAAGCCGCAATCGATGTCGCCACGCCGGTGATCGTGCGCACGCCGCTGGGAATTTCTTCGATGTAAACTCCCGGGTAAGTTACTGCTACTGCCATGATGCCTCCTTCAATCGATCGATGGGTATCTAATCAAGCACGGAGAAACTCTAGAATTTCATCGACATAAGCCTTGTCGAGGCCGTAAAGGGTCACTGCCGCGCCGGCGTTTTTCTGGGTCAGCCAGCGTTTCTGCTCGGACAAATACTTTAAAGCTT
>JBGTCC010000321.1:0-6309 GCA_041749055.1 Thermodesulfobacteriota bacterium
GCCTTTCGACGCGCATTGCCGGGCTGCAAACATTGGCCACCGAAGAGGGCAAGCAGATGGTGCTCTCGGTGACTCTAAGCGACGGTAACAATGTCAAATACCTGATCAAACTGCCTCAGGCCGATAAGTTGCAGGCCGCCGCGAAAGAAGAGGTCAAGTTAGAAAAGGTGTCATCGTGGGAGATCGAAAGATTGGGCACGGCTCTCAGCACCGGCGATAATCCCTTGACGCTCGGCGTCGCGCTGAAGCTAACCCCACTAGCAGTCGACCCCAGCTAGAGTGGCTATTACGTAAACCGGGACGACTACAATTACTATTTTCGCGAGGGCTCCGGCGGGCTATGAAGACGGCCACAATAGTCGATATCGCTATCCTCGCTTCGTTGATGGAAACACGTCGATATTGGAAACCATATTGACCCAAATCCTCAATTTTCAATCGATTAGCTGACCACGGAAATCTCACGAGCCCAGCGCCCGGCCACTTACCAAAAAAGTGAGTGGATCCGGGCGTTGCTGCATCGGGGCTCCCGCCAGGATCCCTTCGACGCTCCCTGGATTCTGACTTTTGGCTTGAAGGCCGGCGTGTGTGACCATATCCGGCCGGTACGTGGTAAACTAGGCTTAAACGCATGACTGAAAGAGCGCCAAGCAGATCGCTCTGACGATCCCGCCGAATGTGTGGGCGCGGGCCATAGGATAAACCGGCCAGCGATCTAAATCTTTATCTAAGGCCTAAGCATCCGCAGAAATATCAGCCATAACCCATGTAACGTACTACACCGAGGTCTATCCCATCCCCCAAATCTGGATACCGTTTGACGACGTTATGACGGACGCTGTCCGTCACCTGGATTCCGCATTCCCGGGAATGACGATAATGCGAAAAGCGATTTCAAGTCGGGACTAACTTATCGACGCGGGTAAACCAGCCTGCGTCGCCGCTCCGTAACTGGCCTGCGCCTCTGCCCTTGGTTTCAGCCGGTGCAGGCTCACGGCATTGGCCGGTATTCGTTTAGCAGCCGCAAAAAAAGCGCCTTCATTGCGCAAGTGTGCCGGCAGAGCTAGAGTCAATGGCATCGATGTCAGAGGGATCTTTCCCGGACGGAGGGTTTCTTGAGTTTATCATCAAAACAAATGGCAATTGGGCTGGGCGTGGCGCTTGTGGTTTTTATGCTTTTCAATGTTATTAGCAAACAAAACCGGGGCGAACCGGAGATTATATTCAGCGAATTTAACGCCGCCGTGGAGCGCGGCGACGTTGGCGAGGTGGTGATCCAGGGGAATAATATTAACGGCAAATACAAGAACGGAGGACCGTTTAGAACTTTTGCCGCCGATGATCCGGAGCTGGTGAAGTCATTGCGCGGCAAGAACGTGAAAATCACGGCAAAGCCCGAGGATGACTCGCCGTGGTACATGCTGCTACTGCTTAACTGGTTTCCCATGCTGCTGCTCATCGGCGTGTGGATATTTTTCATGCGCCAGATGCAGGCGGGCGGCGGCAAGGCGATGTCTTTTGGCAAGAGCCGCGCTAAACTGCTTACGGAGACTCAACAGCGCATCACCTTCAGCGATGTCGCCGGTGTCGACGAGGCCAAAGACGATCTGCAAGAGATCATCGCATTCCTCAAGGATCCAAAAAAATTCACCAAACTTGGCGGCCGAATTCCTAAAGGCTGTTTACTCGTCGGCGCCCCGGGAACCGGCAAGACGCTGTTGGCTCGCGCGATCGCGGGCGAAGCTGGAGTGCCGTTCTTCCACATCAGCGGGTCCGATTTCGTCGAAATGTTCGTCGGGGTCGGCGCGTCGCGGGTTCGCGATCTTTTCGTTCAGGGCAAAAAGAAAGCCCCTTGCATCATCTTTATCGACGAAATCGACGCCGTCGGGCGTCACCGCGGCGCGGGCTTCGGCGGCGGCAATGACGAGCGCGAACAGACGTTGAACCAGCTGTTGGTGGAAATGGATGGGTTCGAGTCCAACGAAGGAGTTATTCTGATCGCCGCCACCAACCGGCCTGACGTATTGGATCCCGCGTTGCTCCGTCCGGGGCGGTTCGATCGGCATGTTGTGGTGCCGCGACCGGACATCAAAGGACGAAAAGGTATCCTGGATGTGCACTCGCGTAAGGTTCCCTTGGCAGCGGACGTGGATGTCAACGTACTGGCGCGATCCACGCCCGGGTTAACCGGCGCGGACCTGGAAAATCTCGTCAACGAAGCGGCTTTGCTGGCGGCGCGCAATGACCAGGAAAAAGTCAACATGCTCGACCTCGAGTTGGCCAAAGACAAGGTCATGATGGGCGCCGAGCGGCGCAGCATGATTATCAGCGACGAAGAAAAGCGCACGACCGCCTATCATGAAGCCGGCCATGCCTTGGTGGCGAAGCTACTGCCGGGCGCCGATCCGCTCCACAAAGTGACGATCATCCCGCGCGGCATGGCTTTGGGTCTGACGCAGCAACTGCCCCAAGACGAAAAATATACCTATGCCTCGGAGTATCTGCTCAATAATCTAGTTATCCTGTTCGGCGGCCGCGTGGCTGAAGAGTTGGTGCTCAAGCAGGTCACGACGGGCGCAGGTAATGACATCGAAAAGGCGACGGATCTGGCGCGCCGAATGGTCTGCGAGTGGGGCATGAGCGAAAAGCTAGGGCCAATGACTTTCGGCAAAAAAGAGGAAGAGATCTTTATGGGAAGAGATTTCACCCAGAAAGTTGGCTATTCCAAGAACACGGCTATTGAGATCGACGCTGAGATCAAGCGCATTATTCAGGAGAGCTACCAGCAGGCTAAGGACCTGCTAACGACCCATCTCCTCCTGCTCCATAGAATCGCCGAGAAGTTGCTCGAAAAAGAGGTGCTGGACGGTTCGGAGATTGACGCCATAGTCAAAGCATTCGGCGGCAACGGTGTCGATCCGTTCACAGCCGCGAGCGCGGCTGTCACTGCTTAGGTTCAATCAGAGCAAAAGCCGTGTGGCGGCGGTTCAAAAGTTCAAGGTTCAACGTTTATTTAAAGGACGGATTCGGACGGGGAATTGGATGTTTGGAGCATGCGCGAGTTATCGAAATACACCTATCGCATGGAGGCGCTACAATGAACCAGAATGCTAGACGTAACTCGCAACGCCGCAAGCGCCAAGCGATTCGGCTTTCGAAACGCGAGTATTTTAGGAAAAAAAAGCAATTCCTCAATGTGTCAGCAGCCGGGCAGGATAAAGTGGCTTGAGAAAACGTCTCACTCACTACGAAGGAACGAAGGACGCGAAGTTCGGAATATTTCGCGCAAAGCACGCCAAGGTCGCAAATGTGAGGGGTCGGTGCCAGTCATTCCAAGCGAAAGACTGTGCGAAAACTCTTTAGGAGCCCTTCGACGAAGCTGGGCGAACGGCTAAAAGCTTGATTTGTGACTTCTGCCAACCGTTCGTGGTGAGCCCGGTCGAACCATGAACGGGGTTTTCACACGGTCTGTCGAATGCCAGGGATCTAAGCGAGATTTCTCCCTCTAATCGAAATGACAACGAATCCGTCCTTGGCGTGCTTTGCGTCCTTGGTGCGAGTCATTCCCTTCGTTGGAAATTTTCAGATCACCGGAAAATTTGCCCAGGGACGCACAAATTGAAATTCATGCTCTTCGTGGCGTCCTCGGGAAGACTGTCCTTTTTATTTATGGATGCAGCTGTGCAGTCGCGGGGTCATCTCTGAATGCGCGAATTAGCTAAGCTTGGCGACCGCCTCGCGGATGCGCGTGCAGCCCTTTTCGATATCCGGCAGGGAAGTCGCATAAGAGAACCGAATATGCTGCTGGGAGCCGAAATCTTCTCCAGGAACGCCGGCGACCTTGGCTTCTTCTAGCAAATAGTCGGCGACATCGCATGGGGAATTGAGCTTCTTGCCGTTGGCGGATCTGCCGATCAGACCGGCGATGTTGGGGAAGACGTAAAACGCGCCTTCGGGTTTGAGGCAGCGAATTCCCGGTACCGCGTTGAGCCGCTCGACGATCACGTCACGCCGTTTGTGGAATTCGCGCACCATCATCGCCACCGTATCCTGAGGGCCGCTCAGCGCTTCCATTGCTGCCCATTGGGCGATGGAGTTCGGATTCGACGTGCTCTGGCTCTGAATTTTACCCGCGGCGGCGATCACGTCGCCGGCGCCGATGGCGTAGCCGATACGCCAGCCGGTCATGGCGTAGGTCTTCGAGACGCCGTTGATAATGATCGTGCGCTCGCGCAGTTGTGGACAGAGCGCGACGAGGTTATGCACCGCAAAGCCGTCGTAGACGATCTTCTCATAAATATCGTCGGCGAAGATCAAGCATGTATGTTCGCCCAAAATTTTGCCGAGGGCCAGCAGTTCCTCTTGGCTGTAAGTCGCGCCGGTCGGATTGCCCGGACTGTTTAAGATAAAAACTTTGGTGCGCTGGGTCAAAGCGGCTTGGAGTTGCTCCGGTTTGATGCGAAACCCGTTGGACTCGTCGGTGGCAATAAGCTTCGGCACGCCGCCGGCCAACAGCGCCATGTCGGCGTAGCTGACCCAATAGGGCGCCGGGATCAAAACCTCGTCGCCGGGATCGACCACAGCTTGGAGCAAATTATACAGCGAATGCTTGGCGCCGCAGCTGACGATGACATCTTCCTTGCGGTAGCTCAGGCCGTATTCATTTCGATATTTTTCCACGATCGCCGCGCGCAACGGTTCGATGCCTTTGACATCGGTGTACTTGGTCAGCCCTTTGCGCAGCGCGTCTATGGCAGCCTCTTTAATATGCTCCGGCGTGTCGAAGTCGGGCTCACCGGCGGAGAAATTAACCACATCGACGCCGTCGGCGCGCAGTTTGCCGGCCTTGGCGGCGATCGCCAGGGTCACCGAGGGTTTGATCAGTTGGGTTCGGTCTGCCAGGACAGTCATGGGGCAAAATCCTTAGACTTTAAATTTATCTTGGAGTTTCTTGAGGACATTGTCAGGCACCAGACCGGCGACGTTGCCGCCGAGACTGACGACCTCTTTGACGAGCCGCGAACTGGTGTAAAATTCCGACTCGCCGGTCATCATGAAAAAGGTTTCCAGCTTGGGCTTGAGCCGGTGGTTCATCATCGCCATTTGAAATTCATATTCAAAGTCGGAGATCGCCCGGAGACCGCGGATCACCACCGTCGCGCCTTGGCGCTCGGCGTAGTCGACCAGCAGCCCTTGAAACGACACGGCGCTGACCCGGCCATCGGTGCCGGCGAACACCTCGTCGATCATCTGCAAACGCTCTTGGACCGTGAATAGTGAGCGGTCTTTGTCAGGATTGCTGGCGATGGCGACGACAACTTTGTCGAAGACCCGCAAGGTGCGAGTGACCAGATCGACGTGGCCGTTGGTGATCGGATCGAAGGAGCCGGGATAGATAGCGACATCGTTGTTAGCCATAGTGTTTGTCCTTATGCAGTCGGATTCATAGCCCCTGATTTGTCGAAGAATGACAGCAAAGTATCACCATAACGGCGTTGATCATTCAATATGAGGGCACCGTAACCGGGCCTGACAGTTTCTCGTCCGCTGTGTTCGACAACGACGATGGCGGCGGGGTTAAGCAAGTCGCACTGGCCGATCGCTTCCAGGGTTGTCTTGACCAAGCCTCGTTCATAGGGTGGGTCGAGGAATATCAGATCGAACTTTTCGCCGGCTTTGTCGAGCTTGCGCAGCGCCCGCGCCACCGGAACGATCCAGACCTGCGCCCGTTGGATCAGTTCTAGCCTGGTTAAATTCTCGCGGATCACCGCCGCGGAGCGCGCCGACTCATCGACCAACACCGCTTCGACGGCGCCGCGGCTGAGTGCTTCGATGCTGACGTTGCCGCTGCCGGCGTAGAGATCGAGCAGCCGCAGCCCGGAGAAATCATGGGGCAGAATGTTAAACAGCGATTCCTTGACCCGCGCCGCCGTCGGCCGCACCGCCAGACCTTTGGGTACTTTGAGCTTGCGGCCGCGGGCCGTTCCGCCGATCACTTTCATGGTCAAAGAGTTCGCTCCAGCTTAACCATCAATGTGCAAGACGATCTTGCCGAAATCTTGGCTTGCCGCCAATCGCTGCTGGGCCATGGCCGCTTGCGCCAGAGGAAACACTTTGTCGATGACCGGCTTGGCACCGGTGGATTCGAGGAAGTCAAGCACCTGGCGCAGCTCATCGCGGCTGCCGAGTGATGAGCCGAAGACTTTCAAATGATGCCAAAAGATCCGCCGCAGATCGGTCGCAGGTTGCGCCCCGGCGCTGGCGCCGCAGGTCACCAGCCGTCCACCGCGGGCCAAGGCGGCGAAGCTC
>JBGTCC010000322.1:0-3053 GCA_041749055.1 Thermodesulfobacteriota bacterium
TCGGTATTGACTCCGAAGCCTTTGCCGAGGTTCTAGATAAATTTTCTCAGGCGGTGAGCGATGCGATCGTCCGACTCGGGAAACGGGGTGAAGACGCCGCACAGGAACCAATGGATCTGAAAGAGCTTTTGGAAGGATCCAAGCTGATTAGAGCCGAGCGCCTAAGCGAGATTCTGACTAGTCTTGAACAGTGTTCAAATGAGCAAAAGCTGGAGACGTTCCGCTTTAAGCGGCCAGTGCTGTTGAGGCAATGGAAGGCGATGCAATATCACCTTGAACTCTATACCCGCTGACGACCGCAGGGCAGACCGCAAGTTTCAGTCGCGCGACAAGACACTGCGCCAGAGGCGCTGACAAACTCAACCATGCCAACGCTATGTTGCAATCTAATCTTTCCAGTCTGCGCCGCGGCGCCCGTGCGGCGTGCGCTGAATCCGATTGCCTGGAGCTACAGAACCAAGCAGGTTGGGGGGTCTCAGGAAAGCTCGCGTCCAGAGTTATTCCTCGATGGCGAAGCGGCTGTAGGGGTGACCAAGAACGACAGACTCGGTGATGAGAAAATCTTTTTCTGACCTAGCAACAATCGGGATTGTTTGCGCGCTATATTTTATTACCGGCAAGCTTGGGTCATGGTTGGCCGCTGTCGACCCAAGCGTAGCGGTAGTTTGGCCGCCAACCGGCTTTGCGCTTGCGGCTGTCCTGCTGCGCGGACAGCGCGTTTGGCCGGCAATCCTGTTCGGCGACGTACTGCTAAACGTAACCACCATCGGATCATTCGAGACCTCGCTTGGCATCGCGGCGGGAAATACCGTCGAAGCGCTTATCGGCGCCTGGCTTGCTCGCCGCTTCGCCAACGGCGGTAGCGCTTTCGATCGAGCCAGTGATGTTGTCAAGTTTGTTGTTTTTGTCGGCGTGACGAGCACAGGACTCGGCGCCGTGTTCGGCGTGACGAGTCTCTGCCTAGGCGGTTTCGCCCGTTGGAATGATTATTTTGACCTGTGGGCCATCTGGTCGCTCGGTCATTTAACCAGCAATCTGGTCATAGCTCCGCTGCTCCTGGTCTGGACGGTGACGCCGCTGCCTCGCTGGCAACCCCGTTCGGCGATCGACGCCGTGTTCTTGTCGCTACCGGTCTGGGTGGTTGGCCAGATGGTTTTCGGAGCGTGGGTATCCAGCGATAGCAAATCTGATCCGCTAGTGTTCTTGTGTATTCTGCCGCTTTTTTTGGCGGCGCTCCGGTTTGGTCAACACGGGGCTGTAACGGCGACCGTTGCGATGGCGGCATCGGCAATCTGGGGAACCGTACAGGGATTCGGTCCTTTCGCATTAGCAGACCCCCAGGAATTGGTTTTTCTGTTACAAACGTTCCTGGCTACGGTCGCCGGAACTACCCTCGTGCTCACCGCCGTTCTCTCCGAGCACAAGCACACCGAGGAGCTATTTCACTTGGTGGTGGAGTCGGTGCCCAACGGATTGCTGATGATCGATCGCCATGGACTGGTCGTCCTGGCCAACCCCCAGCTGGAGAGGATGTTTGGTTACTCCAGCCAAGAATTGATCGGTCAGCCGGTCGAGACATTAATGCCTGGGGGATATCGCGAACAACACCCGGGGTATAGAGAAGGATTTTTTACCGATCCAAAAGTGCCGGGGTCGATGGGTGCCGGAAGGGAACTCTTCGGTTTGCGCAAAGACGGCAGTGAATTTCCCGTGGAAATCGGCTTGAACCCGGTAAACACGCCTGAAGGTTCCCAGGTCTTAGCAACCGTAATCGATGTCACTGAGCGTCGAGCGGCCGAGTCTCGGCTACAGCATAGCGAGGAGCGGTTTCGCTCAATGATCGAAAATGTCAAAGATCACGCGATTTATATGCTCGATCCGGAAGGACGCGTGCTCACGTGGAACCAAGGCGCCCAACGAACCAGGGGTTATCGCGACGACGAAATCATCGGTAAGCCTTATGATGAGCTATTCCCAGCGGAAGATCGGGCGGCCGGCAGAGCCCAAGAACTTTTAACAACGGCGCTAGCCGAGGGCCAATGTGAAATGGAGGGTTGGCGCGCGCGTAAGGACGGTTCCAAATTTTGGGCCAGTACCATCATAACCGCGGTGCGCGACTGCGGCGGCAAGCTAATTGGGTTTTCCAACGTTACCCGCGATCTAACCCGGTGGAAGCGGATTGAGGACGAGCTGACCTTGGCCAAGGAAGAGGCTGACGCGGCGAATCAGGCCAAGTCAGAATTCTTGGCGACCATCAGCCACGAGATTCGTACGCCGATGGCCGGTGTAATCGGCATGTCAGGGTTGCTGTGTGACACCGAGCTCACGGCTAAGCAGCGGGAATACTGCGAGATCATCAGAGGATCCGGCGAATCTTTGCTGACCATCATCAATGAGGTCTTGGATTTTTCCAAGATCGAGTCAGGCATGTTGGAGCTGGAGATCATCGATTTCGATCTGCGCAGCGCGATGAAAGAATTTGTCGAGCTATTTGTCCGCGAGGCCGACGACAAGGGGATCGAGCTGATTAATTTTATCCACCCTGACGTGCCGGCGAATCTAAGAGGCGATCCCGGACGATTACGACAGATTCTCTGCAATCTGGTCGGCAATGCGCTCAAGTTTACGACCAAGGGAGAAGTGGCCGTTGGGGTCGACGTCGTCGAGCAGAACCAGAATTCGATTAGCTTACGATTCGCAGTGAACGATACCGGGATCGGCATCGCCAAAGACAAAATTGACAAGCTTTTCAATGCTTTTACTCAAGCCGACTCCTCGATCACGCGAAAGTATGGCGGCACGGGACTGGGATTGGCGATTTCAAAAAAATTCGTCGACCTAATGGGTGGCCAGATCGGAGTCAGCAGCGAGGAAGGTCGCGGCAGTAGTTTCTGGTTTACCGTTACGTTGGAAAAAAGCCATTTGACGGAGCCGGCACGCCAGAGTCATGCGGATTTAAGCAGGTTGCGCGTGCTGATCGTCGATGACAGCTCAACCCATCGAGCGTTGCTGGAAAGCTACCTAAGTTCATTGGGAATCGCCAGCCAGAGCGC
>JBGTCC010000323.1:0-5789 GCA_041749055.1 Thermodesulfobacteriota bacterium
AAATTCTTGGGCGACGCGGTTGTCACCGGCTACGGCGCCGTCGACGGCCGGCTCGTCTATGTCTACTCGCAGGATTTTACCGTCTTCGGCGGCAGTCTGAGCCGAGTGGTCGCCGACAAGATCTGCAAAGTCATGGACATGGCGGTCAAGAACGGCGCCCCGCTGATCGGCATCAACGACTCGGGGGGCGCGCGTATTCAAGAAGGCGTCGATAGTCTCGCCGGCTACGGCGATATTTTCCAGCGCAACGTGATGGCGTCGGGCGTGGTGCCGCAGATCACCGCGATCATGGGGCCTTGCGCCGGCGGCGCGGTTTACTCGCCGGCGATCACCGACTTCATCTTCATGGTCAAAACCAACAGTTACATGTTCATCACCGGTCCGGACGTGATCAAGACGGTGACCCATGAAGAAGTCACGAAAGAAGATTTGGGCGGCGCGGAGACGCATACAGGCAAGAGCGGCGTGGCGCATTTTACCGCCAATACCGAAAAGGACTGCTTGCTGATGATTCGCGAGTTGGTCAGTTTTCTACCCAGCAACAATCAGGAAGATCCGCCGTTTCGCCCGACCCATGACGATCCGCTGCGGCGCGATAAGCGGTTGAAGGATATTATCCCCGACAATCCCAACCGCCCCTACGACATGAAAGAGTTAATCGGCGCGGTGGTGGATGAAAGTTATTTCTACGAAGTCCAACCGGAGTTCGCGCGCAACATTCTCATCGGCTTCGCTCATGTCGGCGGCCGCTCCATTGGCATCGTCGCCAACCAGCCCAATCATTTAGCCGGCTGTTTGGACATCAACGCCTCGGTGAAGGCGGCGCGCTTCATTCGTTTCTGCGATTGCTTCAATATTCCCATCGTCACCTTTGTCGATGTGCCGGGTTTCCTGCCGGGCACCGAGCAGGAATATAACGGTATCATTCGCCATGGCGCGAAGTTGCTCTATGCCTACGCCGAAGCGACGGTGCCCAAGGTGACCATCGTCACGCGCAAAGCCTATGGCGGCGGCTACATCGTCATGGCGAGCAAACATCTGCGCGGCGATGTTAACTTGGTCTATCCCACCGGCGAGATCGCCGTCATGGGGCCGGAGGGGGCGATCAGCATCGTCTTCCGCGGTGAATTGCAAAAGTCGGCCGACCCGGCGAAGACCCGCGACGAGCTGGTCAACAACTATCGCGAGACCTTCGCCAATCCGTTCAAAGCCGCCGAGTCAGGCTATGTCGATGGCATCCTCTATCCCGAGGACACCCGGCCGACTTTGATTCGCGCTTTGGAAATGCTCAAGAACAAGCAAGACCAAAATCCGCCCAAGAAACATGGGAATATTCCACTGTAGGATAAGATTCGAGACCGAGATTCGAGACAGAGACCGGAGTGCGCGCCTCGATAACCTGGCATTTCGAGCTTCATTCTCTATCTCAAATCTCTATCTCAAGACTCTGTCTGCCGTCCATGTTTAAACGAATCCTCATCGCCAATCGCGGCGAGATCGCCGTGCGCATCGCGCGGGCTTGCCGCGAGCTCGATATCGAATCCATCGCGGTCTATTCTGACGCCGACCGCGAGTCGCTGCATGTCAAATACGCCGATTACGCTTACGCGATCGGTCCGGCGCCGTCTGCGCAGAGTTATCTGGTCATCGACCGTATTATCGACGTTTGCAAGAAAAGCGGCGCCGAGGCGGTTCATCCGGGTTACGGCTTCTTGGCGGAGAATGCCAAGTTTGCCCAACGCTGCAAAGACGAAGGCATCGTCTTCATCGGCCCTTCGCCCGAAGTCATCGATCAGATGGGCGACAAAGTCAAAGCGCGCCAGCTCATGAAAGCCGCCGGCGTGCCGGTGGTGCCGGGTTCCGACGGTATTCTCACCTCCGAAGAGGAAGTGCTGCAGACCATGGAAGCGATCGGCTATCCTTGCATGTTGAAAGCGGTCGCCGGCGGCGGCGGCAAAGGGCTCAGACTGGTGCGCTCCCGGCGCGAGGTGTCGTCGGCCTATCGTGCTGTCGGTTCGGAAGCCAAGTCGTCCTTCGGCGACCCGCGCCTGTACGTCGAAAAGTTCATCGTCAAGCCGCGTCATGTCGAGATCCAGGTGCTCGCCGATAGCTATGGCCGGGTGATTCATCTCTACGACCGCGAGTGTTCGATTCAGCGGCGCCACCAAAAAGTTATCGAAGAATCGCCGGCTCCCGGGCTCGAAGACCGCACGCGCCGGCGCCTCGGCCGGATCGCCATTCAAGGCGCCCGCGCCGTCGGTTATGTCGGCGCCGGGACGTTGGAGTTTTTGCTCGACAGCGAGCAGAATTTTTATTTCTTGGAAATGAACACCCGCCTGCAAGTCGAGCACGCGGTGACCGAACGGGTGGTCGGCATCGATCTGGTCAAGGCGCAGATCGAAATCGCCGCAGGCGGTTATCTGCCATGGCGCCAACGCCATATTACCCAGACTGGCCACGCCATCGAATGCCGGATTTATGCCGAAGATCCCGAGCACGACTTCATGCCTTGCCCCGGCCGGATCGAAGGCTTGCGTCTGCCCGAAGGGCTGGGATTAAGAAACGATAACGGCGTCTATGAAGGCGCTGAAGTGCCGATCTACTACGATCCGATGATCGCCAAGTTGATCGCCTGGGGCGAGAATCGCATCGAGGCGATTCTGCGCATGCGCCGGGCGCTGCGCGAGTACCAGGTGCGCGGCATCAAGACCAATATTTCGTTTCATCAGTGGATCTTGCGCCATCCCCGGTTCATGTCCGGCGACGTCCATACCGGTTTTATCGACGAAGAATATAATCCCAAGGCCAACGAAGAAGTCTATCCGCACAAGGAGATCGCGCTCGCCTCGGCGGCCATCGCGGCGCTGCACGGCGAACATGAACGGACCATCGGCTTGCTTGCCAAAGGCGCGGCCGAGCCGTCCAAGTGGCGCCAGCAGCGCGCGTCATTGCGCCGGTCGGCCGCCCCCGGCAACCGCGGCTGGCGCCGTTAGCAGCGGCGCGATAGTTGATGGAGGAGATTAAAGAATTCGGGCTGAGATTTAATCACGCAATACACGAAAATAAATCCGGACGATTCCGAAACTTTTGCGTGGTTCGTGTTTTTCGTGGTTGACACTCTGAGGATAATTCCATGGCGTTTATCGGTAAGCTTGGCGATCAAACCTTCACCGTGGACATCGAGGAAACTGGTAAATCGGTTTACCGGGTCTCGGTGGACGGCAATGAATTTATCGTCGACGGCAAGAAGACCGGCCGGACCAACTATTCACTGATTGTCGACAATCGTTCTTTCGAGATCGAAGTCGACAATACCGACGATGACTACCGGGTGCTGGTCGATGGGCGCAATTACCACGTGAACCTGGTCGATGAGCGGCGTGTGCGCGTCGGCGGAGCCCAGGGCGGCCTTGAACTGCAGGGACGCCAGAAGGTGATCGTACCTATGCCGGGAAAAATTATCGCTGTCCTGGTTTCCGAGGGAGACCAGGTCGAAAAGGGTCAGGGACTGGTGATCGTCGAAGCGATGAAGATGGAAAACGAAGTGCATAGTCCCATCGCCGGCGAAGTCAAAGAGATTAAGGTGAAGCCAGGCGACACCGTCGAGAGCGGCGCCCTGCTGTTGGTCGTCGAGTAGGCAGGATTTAACCAAGATTTTCCCGCCCGATTATTGTCAGCTTATTTCTTTCATGTTATAGCAGCGCACGATGGTACCGAAAAAATGTTTTTTTACCAAAGGTGTCGGCGTCCACAAAGAAAAATTAGCGTCCTTCGAGCTGGCGTTGCGGCAAGCCGGTCTGGCTTATTGCAACCTGGTGTTGGTGTCGAGCATCTTCCCGCCCTATTGCAAGCGGCTTTCCAAGGAAGAGGGCGCCAAGCTACTCCGTCCGGGGGAGGTTGTATTCAGCGTCTACGACCGGGAGAGCACCAACGAGCCCAACCGTTTGGTGGCGGCCTCGGTGGGTGTGGCGATTCCATCGGATGAGAGCCAATACGGCTATCTGTCGGAGCATCATTCCTTCGGCGAGACCGACGAAAAGGCCGGCGACTACGCCGAGGATCTCGCCGCCAGCATGCTGGCGACCACTCTGGGCATCGAGTTCAACCCCGACACCGCCTGGGACGAGCGCGAGCAGCTGTTCAAAATGTCCGAGAAAATCGTCCGTACTTCCAACATCACCCAGTCCGCCATCGGCAACAAAGAGGGCCTATGGACCACGGTGTTTGCCGCCTGCGCGTTCATCAACGACGATAACTAAAGGTTTATTCTCGAATTCCAAAATTGGGGTGTTAGCTTTGACTGACGCCCCTTTTTTTATTTGGCGGCTCGGTCTAACCGGTTCATCCGGAAGCGCGCCAGGTAGGCAACGGCGATGCTGAGGCCATAGAGCAATAGCAGCGGCACCATCAGAAAAATTTGCGAGATGAAATCGGGCGGCGTCAGGATCGCCGCGAAGAGCGCGATGGCGATCAGAGCGTAGCGGCTGTGGCGGATCAAGAATCGATGATCGATCAGGCCCACCCGCGCGGTGAAAAACGCGATCACCGGCAGCTCGAACATGGCGCCGGAGGCCAAAACCAGCCGGGTGACCGTGGACAGGTAGTCGCCGACTTGGAGCATCGGCTGGACGCCGATGACCTCATAGCGATGCAGCAGAAAGCTCAAACCATGTTGCACGACGATGGCATAACTGAAAGCCGCACCGAGGCAAAAGCACAGCGAACCGGCGAAGACGAAGCTCCGCGTATGGCGCTTCTCATGTTCATAAAGGCCGGGGGCGACGAATTGCCAGCCCTGCCACAAGAGCACCGGTAGAGCGACAACCAGCGCCGCGGCGAAGCCGAGTTTCATCTTGGTAAAGAACGCTTCAGTGACGCCGGTGCCGATGATGGTCAGCCCGGGAATATTGAGACGGCGCACTGGCGCGGCGAGTATCGCGAATATCGTGTCGACGAAATAGAAGCAGGCGAAGAACGCGACGGCGATGGCGAGGACCGACTTGATCAGCCGCGAGCGCAATTCTCCCAAGTGGGAGGTAAA
The DNA here is from genome assembly GCA_041749055.1 of Thermodesulfobacteriota bacterium. Classification (GTDB taxonomy): domain Bacteria; phylum Desulfobacterota; class Binatia; order UBA9968; family UBA9968; genus DP-20. The sequence continues at coordinate 5,042 of JBGTCC010000323.1, forward strand.
GGGCATCTGGACATCGGTATGCTGTCCGTTGCCGTCTGGCGTGGTCACTTTTTCTCGGTGGCGTCGGGATTGGCGTCGTGCTGCGGCGTCTCAGCGGATGGCGCAGTTTGGGGATCGATTGTCAGCGGCTCGGCCGGCGGCGGCGGCTCGTCAAGATCGGCCTCCACTTTGCGGAATTCATCTTTGAGCTCATCGGTGGCGCGGCGAAACTCGGCCAAGCCTTTGCCTAAGGTTTTGGCCAGCTCCGGCAGCTTCTTGGGTCCGAGAACGATCAATGCAAGTCCCAAGATCAATAATAATTCCGGCATGCCGATACCAAACATGCAGCTAAACTAAGCGATTTCATTCGGCTCCGCAAGATTGCCCGATGGACAACGTTTGCTTCGCCCTGGTTGCGCGGAGCGAGACGAGATTTCTCGCGGCGCTCGAAATGACCGCTGAACAGCGCCGCAGCGAAACAATCGAAGAAGATTCGGCAGCGGAAAATTTGCCGCACGCGTCGACTTTGTTTAGGGCAATCGCGGCGCGCAGAACGCAAGAGGATTGGGCGGGTTTGAAACCCGCCCATTTGATCATTACCATCAGTGAAAATTCTCAGAACGTTGTAATCCCGACTAAAGCGAGGGATCTCGACCGAATCGGGGCGAAATTGCTTTGCAGCGCCTGGGCGTCGGTGTTAGGTTCTTTCTATGGCGAAGACGGCGGTGGTGGTCGATAAAGAATATTTGAAACACCAGCCCGGCGAGTC
>JBGTCC010000324.1:0-4001 GCA_041749055.1 Thermodesulfobacteriota bacterium
CGCGACCAGGGTGGTGAGAATGGCCAAACCCATGCCTACGCCCATAGCGCCGGCGCTAAATCCAATCGCCACGACGCTGGCGTAAAAGTGCGGCGCGACGAAGATGGCGTAGCCGATTGCGAGCAAACTCATGCCGACAACCGCCGCGAAGCGATAACCGAAGCGATTGATCCAGCGGCCGGCGAGCAAGCTGCCGGCGGTCCAGCCCATGCTCAGAATTAAAATCACCAGACCGGTGCTCGTGGCGGTCAGGCCGATCACGCCCTGGAGAAACAGCGGCATGTAGCTGATCGCGCCGAACACGCCCATGGCCGAGATCGTGGCGACGGCGGCGGCCGAATTGTACAAGCCGATGTTAAACAGCGCGACGGGCAAGATCGGTTCGGCGGCGCGCCGCTCGATGAAATAGAAAGCGATTAAAATCACCACGCCGGCGCCGATGTAGCTCAATGTTTCGGCGTTTAGCGGGTGGCGCGCGTGAGCGCTCTGCGCCAGAGCGTAGAATATTAACAGTAAGCCCACGAGCAGTGTGAATGCACCGGCGAGATCGAGCCGAGCGGCCCGGCGCGTGTCTGCTTCTTCTTTCAAGCCGACAACGATAAGTGCCGTGGCGACTGCGATCAGCGGCAGGTTGACGAAAAAAATCCAGCGCCAGCTGGCGAATTCAACAATCATCCCGCCGGCGAGGGGTCCGATGATTGACGCGAGGCCCCAGATTCCGCTGATGATGCCTTGCATCCTGGCGCGCTGCTCGGCGGGGAAAAGTACCCCGACGATGATAAATGACAGCGCATAAATCGCGCCTCCGCCCAGCCCTTGGACGGCGCGATAGGCGATCATCGCTTCCATGCTTTGGGCCAGGCCGCATAGCATCGAGCCGATCAGAAAGATCGCGATGCCGATCAGCATCAGGCGCCGCTTACTGAACAGGTCGGCGAGCTTGCCGAAGATCGGCGTGGTCAGCGCCGAGGCCAGCATGTAAATCGAAAACACCCAGCTGTAGAGTTCCAGGCCGCCCAATTTGGCGACGATAGTCGGCATCGACGTGCTGACGATGGTGGCATCGATGGCGAAAAGAAAGATCACCAGCATGACGCCCATGGCGGCGAGGTTGGGTTTGGACGTAGTTGTCGTGTTTGGGCTGCGCCTCATGATGTTGTTCGGCTAGGTGTCCTATCCCTTGAGTTGTCCTACATTAGGTCTGGAGTCAAGCTGGGCGAAATAATCGCCGCGCCGCGTTGACGCGGGCGGACAGTGGCGCTAATAAGCGGTTACTACCTGGAGGTAATTCATGTCTCGAAAGTTCAACGGATTGATCAAACTAGTGCTTGTTTGTTTGTTGGTACCGCGACTTGCGCCGGCGCAGATTACCCCTGAGGTTATCGAAGCCGCTAAAAAGGAAGGTGAGGTGATGTTGTATGGCGCCATCACGGTCAACCTGTCGAAAGCGATTGGCGACGCCTTCGAGAAGAAATACGGCATCAAGCTGCGCCACTGGCGCGGCGACGCGACCGAACTGATTAATCGTTCGCTCGCCGAAGCGCGGGCGGGGAAGCCGGCTTTTGATGTCACCCTGGGCAACGAAGTGGTGATGTCAGCGCTCGACCAGAAGAATCTATTCGCCGTGTTCGAAGCGCCGGCGGCGAAAGCTTATCCGAAGCAGTTTCTCGACCCGGACAAGAAAATGACCCCGTGGCGCGTGTTGCCTTACGGTATTAATTACAATCATCAAACCGTGAAGGCCGAGGATGCGCCGAAGAGCTGGGAAGATTTATTGCTGCCGAAGTGGAAAGGCAAGTTCGGCATGGCAAATCCCGGGATTCATGTGACGACGCTGCAATTCGTCTTGAACCTCGATAAGTTATTAGGCCCCAAGTGGCTCAAAGTGGTGGAGGGTTGGGCGCAACAAGAGCCGCGCGTCGGGCGCAGCTTGGCGGACAACATTCAGCCGTTGACCGCAGGCGAAATCCAGGTCGCAATCGGCTATATCAAAGACAAGTATCAGTATCCCGGACCCATCGAGTACGTGCGCATGAACAAATATTTGGCGTCGTTGAGTTTTATCGCGATCAATCGCCAAGCGCCGCATGCCAATGGCGCGCGCCTGTTTGCCGATTTCTTTGTCGGGCCGGAGGCGCAGCGTATCTTTGGCAGCTTCGGAGAGTATGTCTTACATCCCGAAGCCGACCATAAGTTCAAGAAAGACGTGAAAGACGATCAGATTGTGGTGATGCGGCTGCCGACTAGGGAAGAGTTGGAGGGTTGGAGCAAGAAGTTTAGGGAGATGTTTCGATGAGAGGAAATGGCGTAATGGAATAATCGAGTGTTGGAGTGATGGAGAACTGGGATTCTGAACCGTCACATCGAGCCTAATATTCAAGTTATTCCGGGTTCCTTGTTAAGAAGAATATACTGCAGAGACGCAGAGTACGCAGAGTTCGGAGAATTTCTTAATTAAATGCTCTTTACTCCGCGCCCTCCGCGCCTCGGCGGTGCAATCTCCGAATCGTGTTTCTTAGCATATTCGAGGTGAGCGATGCTTGAGTTAGGCAAAATACCCTTCCCTGAAGTGAAGCGGCTGGCGGATAGTCTGCGGGCGCTGACGATTCTTCCCGTCGGTGTGGTCGAGGAACATGGCGCTCATTTGCCGTTGGGACTCGATTCCTTTGCGGCGGAGATTTACAGCGCCTCGGCGGCGCCGCATTTGGAAGAAGCGGGCTATGAAGTCGTCGTCGCGCCGACGATCAATTACGGCGTGGCGCGAGCGGCGATCGATTTCCCCGGCACCTTGTCGTTGGAGCCGGAGACCTTGCGCTCGATGGTCGTCGAGATCGGCCGGTCGCTGGCGCGCCATGGACTAACTCGCCTGGTGATTCTCAACGGCCATCGCGATCTGCATCACATGAAGGCGCTCGACGACGCAAAAAATATTCTCGCGGCGGAACAGGTTCTGCAAGTTCTTTGCGTGGGGTTTGCCAGCGATGCGGCAATGACCGCGGCATGTTATCGTGACGGTGTGAAGCAATTCTACCAGAGCCCGCGCCCAGACCGTGAAGGGCATGGCGGCGAGTCAGAAACCTCGGTGGCGTTGAATAGTTTTCCGCAGCTGGTCAACCGCGAGGCGCTGCAAACGCTCGACGCTAATTTCGACTACGATGTCGAAGCCTTCCGCAACGAAACTAAAGATTATGGCAGCATCAGCGGCGGGCGCGGCTACTTCGGCTGGCCGCAAGCGGCGACGGCGGAAACCGGCAAGCAACTGGTCGCCGTGCGCGGTCAGAATATCGCCAACGTGATTTTGCAAGCGTGGGGCAGGCCCGCGTCGTGAAGCGTGTTCATGGCGCATGCCCGAAAACGTACACGCTCCCACATGTGCAGGGTCTCTACTGCACCAAGGATGGCAAGGATTGGGCAATCAGGCCGCCAGCACGCGGAACCTGCCGTTCAGCCTTGCCAAATTATTGAGATCGATCTAGCGAAGAAAAATTCGCCGAAAATCGCGGTTCAGATGGTTTTGCCTCAATCTTGCTTGCTAAACTACTGCGATGACTCCCCAGTTTTTGGCGCTTTGCACCGCCATTTCTTACGCAGCCGCGAATGTCTCCGTCAGGCGCGGGTTGCGCCATTCCAGCGCGGCTACCGCAACTCTGGTTTCCTTGATCGTTCACTCCGTGGTCCTCGGTGTGGCGGTTTTGTTGACCGGCGGCGTCCCGGAGGTTGCGGTTACGGCTCTTGTTTTGATCGCCATTACCGGAGTGCTCCAGACCGGCATGCGCTTGTGGCATTACACGGGCATCGAAAAGGTCGGCACCTCGCGCGCGGTGACGCTGCGCAGCACGCACCCGATATTCAGCGTAGCGATCGGCGTAACTATTCTCCAGGAGAAGGTGACGCCGGAGATCCTCCTGGGGACGTTCTTGGTGGTCGCGGGGATCGTTACGACTTCTTGGCGGGTTGAAGAGCAGATCAGCACGTTTCGCTGGCAGCACCTGCTGTTTCCG
>JBGTCC010000325.1:0-2404 GCA_041749055.1 Thermodesulfobacteriota bacterium
GATCCGCTCCGTCGAATTTGCGAAAAAATACGGGGTGCCGGTGCATGTCCGCTCGACGTTTTCCCAAATCGAAGGCACCTGGCTGGTCGAGGAGGATGAAAGCATGAGCGATGTATTAGTTTCCGGTGTAGCATGCGACAAGAACGAAGCCAAGATTACCCTGGTTCGGGTGCCCGATCGGCCGGGACTGGCGGCGCAGATATTCGGCCCCATCGCCGATGCCCATATCGCCGTCGATATGATCATTCAGAACGCCAGTGAAGACGGCACCACGGATCTGACTTTCACCGTGCCCAAGGCCGATCATCAAAAGGCCCTCGCCATCGTCGAAAAGTCGCTGCCGGAGGTGCATGCCAAAGGGGTACGTGTCGATACCGATATCGCCAAGGTCTCCGTGGTCGGCGTCGGCATGCGCACCCACGCCGGCGTGGCGGCGACGATGTTCGAGACCCTGGCGCGGGAGAAGATCAACATTCAAATGATCTCGACTTCGGAGATCAAGATTTCCGTGGTCATCGACGCCAAGCAGTCCGATCAAGCCGTGCGCGCGTTGCACGAGGCCTTCATCGCCCATTAGAGGATATTATGAAAGATGTTTTGCTTTACGACACTACGCTGCGCGACGGCTGCCAGGCCGAGGATGTTTCGTTTACCCTCGAAGACAAGTTGCGCATCGCGGCGAAATTGGACGAGCTCGGCATCGATTACATCGAAGGCGGTTATCCCGGCTCCAATGAGCGCGACGCCGATTTTTTCAAACGGGTCAAAAAGCTCAAGCTCAAGAATGCAAAGGTCGCTTCTTTCGGCACCACTATGAAGGTCGGCATCAAGCCTTCCCAGGATTTCAATCTGCGCGTGCTGCTGGCGGCCGACACGCCGGTGGTGACCCTGGTCGGCAAGACTTGGGACCTGCATGTGCGCGACGATCTGCGCATCAGTCAAAAGGCCAACCTGGATATCATCGGCGACTCCATCGCCTATATGAAGAAGCGCGTCGACGAAGTGATCTTCGACGCCGAGCACTTCTTCGACGGCTTCCGCGCCAATCCGGACTACGCTATCGAATGCTTGAAGACGGCCCAGGAAGGCGGCGCCGACTGGATCGTCCTGTGCGAGACCAATGGCGGGCGTCTGCCCGGTGAGATCCGCGAAGCGCTGACCCAGGTCAATCGCGCGGTGAAGACGCCGCTGGGGATTCATTGCCATAACGACGGCGAGCTGGCGGTGGCCAACACTCTCGCCGCCGTGGACATGGGCGTGACCCAAGTGCAGGGCACCATCAATGGTTTCGGCGAACGCTGCGGCAACATGAATTTGATCTCGGTGATCGCCAACTTGCAGCTCAAGATGGGCAAGAAATGTGTCACCCCGGCGCAGCTGAAAAAACTTCGCGAAGTCTCGCAGCTGTTCTACGAGCTCGCCAACATCAACCCGAACAAGCGCCAGGCCTATGTCGGCGACAGCGCCTTCGCCCATAAAGGCGGGCTGCATGTCTCCGGCGTGATCAAGAACCCCGAGACCTACGAGCATATCGATCCCGAGGTGGTCGGCAATCGCCAACGGGTTTTGGTCTCGGATCTCTCCGGTCGCAGCAATGTGGTCTACAAAGGCAAAGAGTATGGCATCGACTTGACGGACAAGAATGACGCCGTGAAGGAGGTATTGCGCCGCACCAAAGAACTCGAAGGCCAGGGCTATGAGTTCCAGGCGGCCGAGGCATCCTTCGAATTACTGATTCAGGAAGCGTTGGGCAAGAAGAAGAAAAACTTCAGTCTCATCGGTTTTCGCGTCATCGATGAAAAGCGCCAGGAAGGCGAGCCGCCGATTTCAGAGGCGACGATTCAAGTTCGGGTCGACGGCGAACTAGAACATGCGGCGGCGATGGGCAACGGTCCGGTGAATGCGCTGGACCAAGCGCTGCGCCGAGCGCTGACTAAATTCTACCCGGCGCTCGAGCAAGTGGAGTTGCTCGACTACAAAGTCCGGGTACTGTCCTCCGGCCAAGGCACCGCCGCGGTGGTGCGGGTGTTGATCGAATCGGGCGACGGTAGGTCGCGCTGGGGGACCGTCGGGGTTTCGCATAACGTAATCGAGGCGAGCTGGCAAGCGTTGGTCGATAGTATCGATTACAAGTTGTACAAGGACGCCAGGCATCGGGCGAGCTGAGAAAGAATTGGAGTCATGGAGTGATAGGGAATTGGAGTGATGGAGTACTGGAGTATTGGAGTGTTGGCCATCCCCACCCATCACTCCACCACTCCATCACTCCATGACCCCAAGTCCCCCATCCGCCATGTGGCAAACCATTAAAGAAGATTTCCAGGTTGTTTCGCAGCGCGATCCGGCGCTGCGTTCGGTCTGGGAGATCGTCCTGGCCTATCCGGGATTTCACGCCATCTTGCTG
>JBGTCC010000326.1:0-6672 GCA_041749055.1 Thermodesulfobacteriota bacterium
GCGCGCCGACGACCGCATACTCGAAGGGGGTTATAAAGAATACGAAGCGGCGATTTCCAATCCGCCTTATCCAGGGCTCAAAGGGCTGGAAGCGGTGCGCGACAGCTTATTGGAAACCACACCGCAATTGAAGAATGTCGATTTGCGAAAATTCGTCGACGACAGATTTGTGAAAGCGGTTAAATAATGAGCCGAATCCGATTGAACCTTGAACCCTTGAACTTTTGAACGGCGCGCCACGAGCGCGCCTGGAGCTAAGTTATGCGCATCGAAACCGAACGAAAAATGAAACGCTGGCGCGACCAGCGCTGGATATTGGACCAGGTGATTCAAACCCGCGGCATCGACTGGGACCAGGGCCGCACCGGGAAAATCATCCGTAACTGCGGCCCCACGGTGGAGAAAGATTTGACCGAGCTGTGCAGCCGAATAAAGAAATTCGTCGATATCCCGCGCGAGTTCTCCCAGGCGGCGGCGCGCCGCGAAGAGCAGGGGCGCCAGGCCGAGGCGGCCGGCAAGTTAAATGAAGCTCGCGACCACTACTACATCGCCTCATGCTTCTACACCAATGCCATGTGGGCGATCTACGAAGACGGCAACCGCGAACGCATCCACTGGCAAGAGCGCAAACGCGCCGCCTACGACAAGTTCATTCAATTTGCCGGCCGGCCGATTGAACGGGTCGAGCTGCCCTACCACGGCAAGAAAGTCCAGGCGCTGTTGCATCTCCCGCCGGGCCGCAAGACCGGCGAGAAGGTGCCCTGCGTCATGTACATTCCCGGCATGGACGGCGTCAAGGAAGACCACCCAGCCGCCGGCGATCCGTTAATCGAGCGCGGCTTCGCGCTGTTATCCGTCGACTGCCCCGGCCAAGGCGAGACCCGCGAAGGCGGCATCAAATGCACGGCGTCGAACGTCGAGGATGTTGGCAAACTCGTCGCCGACTATCTGGTCGCTCGCCCGGAGATCGACGCCGATCGTCTTGGCATCATGGCTTCAAGCATGGGCTCCTACTGGGCGCCGCGCGTGGTCGCGGCGGAAAAACGCTTCAAAGCCTGCGCCGTCAGCGGCGTCTGCATGGAGCCGGGCCAGTTCGCCATCTTCAACATGTCGTCGCCGACGTTTAAGTTAAATTACATGTACATGTCCGGTTACGACGACGAAGCCGCCTTCGACGAATTCTGCAACACGTTGTCCCTCGAAGGCGTGACCGCGAAAATCACTTGTCCCTACATGGTCGTCGCCGGCGAAGATGACGAGCACTGCGACATGAAATTCGTCTACAATCTGATGGGTGAGTCGCCCGCGCCCAAGCTGCTCTATGTCTTCGAAGGCGAACGCCACTCGATCCGCAACCCCAGGGCGCGCCCATTGGTGATAGACTGGCTCATCGACACTTTGCGCGGCAAGCCTTTCAAGTCGGAGATCATCCGCATCGATACCAGCGGCAAGGAAGTGCATCGGGATTGGTAGGCACTCTTTCGGCGGCGGTCTCTTCCTATTCGTCCCAAAGGTTCCATAATGAAAATAGCCTACGGCGACCTCATCGGCGGCATCAGCGGCGACATGTTCGTCGCCGCGCTGATCGATCTCGGCTTGCCGCTGGGCAAGCTCAAAGCGGAACTAAAAAAAATCCCAACGCTGGCGTTCGCGCTCAAGACAGCGAAGAAGACGGTGCACGCCGTCCGCGCCACCCAGTTCCAAGTGATATGCCCGCGCCAAGAGCCGCCGCGCTCCTGGCAGCAGATCCGCCGATTGCTCGAGCGCAGTAAATTAAATGCTCCGGTAAAAACAACCAGCGTCGATATCTTCACCCGGCTCGCCCAGGCCGAAGCGAAGATTCACGGCGTCGCCGTCGATCATGTCCATTTTCATGAAGTCGGCGCCACCGATTCCATCGTCGACATTGTCGCCGCGGCAATCGGTGTTGCAGAATTGGCAATAGACAAGCTACATTTTTCCAGAATCCCCCTGGGCCGCGGCTTAACGCGTTCGCAGCATGGCCCGCTGCCGGTGCCGGGGCCGGCGACCATGGAATTGTTAAAAGGTCTGCCAACCTTCGGCATCGATCTGGAAAGCGAGACGGTGACGCCCACCGGCGCGGCTTTGCTGAAAGTGTTGGGCAGCAGTTTCGGCGACCAGCCGGCCATGACCATCGACAAGATCGGCTATGGCACCGGACAAAAAGAATTTTCCAATCGCCCCAATCTGTTTCGCCTATCCATCGGCGCGAGCGAGGCCAGCCTGAAGCGTGAAGAGATGCTGGTCATCGAAACCAACATCGACGACATGAACCCGCAGCATTTCGACCATGTCATGGAGCGGCTGTTCGCCGCCGGCGCCCGCGATGTCTTTATGGCGCCGATCCAGATGAAAAAGAACCGCCCCGCCACGCTGCTCACGGTGATCTGCGAACTCGCCCAGCGCGATCGCCTCGCCGCGGTGATTTTGCAGGAGACCACAACCATCGGCGTGCGCTATTATCCAGTCAGCCGCATTCTCTTGGCGAGAGAAGCGAAAAAAGTAAAAACTCGCTTTGGCGAAGTCACGGTAAAAATCGTCACCCAGCCGAACGGAAGCCGGCGAGCCACCCCGGAATATGACGACCTGAAACGCATCGCCGCAGCCAAACAGATCTCGCTCAAAACCATTCACGACGAAGCGATGAGGCATCTCAAGTAGCTACACCGCTTCAGTGCAAATTCCGCATTGACACAGGCTAGCAGAGGCCGGGTGAGGTGCGATCCTGGAGTCGTGAAGACAACTAAGCGTGCAGCTTCAAAGTCTATTTCCACCTTTGGCAACCCGGCGCGATGGCTTCGAAAAAAATCACAAGCACTGCCAGATCGTTACTTACTCAGGGGCAGAATCCATTGTCTGCACGACGGAAGGATTGCAGCTCGCTCGGCCACGCCAATTTTGACTGGGGAATCTAAGATGAATCCACGTCATGTCTGAGGATCACGCCGAGAAACCGGCGCAGCGGTTGTCGCCCTGGGCCTCCCTGGCTCTGCGCGACTACCGTTTACTCTTCCTGCTCTCTCTGTGCGCCACCACGGCGCAGCAGATGCGCCAGACGCAGAACTTCTACCAAGTCTACGAGATTTCCGGATCGGCGTTTCAACTTGGCCTCACCGGCGTCGCCCAGGCCGTGCCGATTTTTGTCTTCGGACTCTTCGGTGGCACGCTGGCCGACTTTGTCGACCGTAAGAAATTGATTCTGCTTACGACCTTGGGCAATCTGTTCGTCGCGGTCGCCCTCGGTGCATTGACCCTCTCCGGCCTGATTCAAGTCTGGCATATCCAAGCCGCCACGGCGATAACCTCGGCGCTCAACATCGTGCTCAATCCGACGCGCATGTCGCTAATCTCCTACCTCGTGCCGCGCACCCATCTGACCAACGCCGTGTCGCTTAATTCCGCCATTTCGCAAGGTTCGCACTTTATCGGCCCCATGCTCGGCGGCTTAAGCCTCGCTTGGATGAGCACCGGCAATGCTTATCTATTCAATGGGCTTTTTTATCTGCCCGCCGTCATCGCCATCGTCTTGCTGACGATTCCGTTGAGTATCGAGGTTAATCGCGAAAAACTTGCCCTCGCCAGTCTGCTCGGCGGCGTCAAGTTTCTCTTCTCGGAACCGGTGGTTTTAGCCATGGTCCTGCTCGACTTCGTCATCGTCGGCGTCGGTTATTTTCGCCCGCTCTTGCCGGTCTTCGCTAGAGATATTCTATACGTCGGCCCCGCCGGTTTCGGCATGCTCTCCTCGGCGCCGGCGATTGGCGGCATGATCGGTACGGTGACGCTGCTCCTGTTCGGCGATGTCAAAAACAAGGGAATGCTCGCCCTTTGGTCGTTTCTCGCTTACGCGCTGGCGGTTGGCGGGTTCGCGCTGTCGGTGAATTTCTGGCTGTCGTTCGGACTACTCGGCGTGACCGGATTAGCCAACTCGCTCCAAGCGGTCATGCGCCAGACGACTTTTCACTTGCTCACGCCGCAGCAAGTGCGCGGCCGCGCCTTCGCCGTGTTTCATATGTTTTCCCAAGGCGCCAACAGCGTCGGCGCCACCGAAGTCGGTTTCATGGCGGCGCTCATCGGCGCGCCCGGAGCGTTACTTTTTGGCTGCGCCGTCGGCACGCTGCTGACTTTGGGATGCTGGATGGGAATGCCGACATTGCGCGCCTTCGGCGCGGAAAAGTAACCGGCACGCTCGGCCGGGTTTATTCCGAAAACTGCACAACCTCCGGCTCCAAGCCAACGGACTTTAACGAAACCCCGACGAAATCAATCAATGCCCGTCGGCGCTGGCGTCGCCGCATCGCCGGGCTCGTCGCGCATGAATTCGTAGAGCTGTTCCTGGGAGCGCGCGGAGAGAGAACCCGCCGATCGCCGCCGCACCGAACTGCCGTCCGGCTCAATCCGCCAGCCTTTGACGTTATCGCCCAGCTGAATTTCCAATATCTTCTTTAGCATGGCCTGATGCTGCTCATCGACCACCGGGAATGCGATCTCGACGCGGCGATCGAAATTTCGCTGCATCCAGTCCGCCGACGCCAGCAGGTATTCCGGCTTGCCGTTGTTCTGAAAATAAAAAATTCGCGCATGCTCCAGATAGCGGTCGATGATCGAGATCACTCGGATGCGCTCGGAGATACCCGGCACGGCCGGTCGCAGGCTGCACATACCCCGGACAATCAGATCGATTTCAACGCCGGCTTGGCTGGCGCGGTAGAGTTCATCGATCACCGAGGGATCGACCAAGCTGTTTAACTTGGCGATGATCCGCGCCGGCTTCCCTGCCCGCGCATGGTCGGCCTCGCGGCGAATACTGCTGATGAAATGCTCGCGCAGGCCGACCGGCGCCAAGATTAAATGATGAAACCTTTGCGGCCGCGTATAGCCCGTCAGAATATTAAACAGCTCGGTCAAATCCTGGCCGAAGGTTTCGCGGCAGGTAAACAAGCTGAGATCGCTATAGACACCGGCGGTGCGAACATTGTAATTCCCAGTGGCAAGATGGCAGTAACGGCGAATGCCGTCGGCTTCCTGGCGCACCACCAAACAGACTTTGCAGTGGGTCTTGTAGCCCACCAGCCCGTACACCACATGGGCGCCGACTTCTTCCAGGGCGCGCGCCCAAGTGATGTTGGCCTCTTCGTCGAAACGGGCTTGCAGCTCGACCAGCACCGACACTTCCTTGCCGGCTTCGGCGGCGCGCGCCAGCGCTTGGGCGATCGGCGAAGTCGGGCTAACCCGGTAGAGGGTCATCTTGATCGCTAATACCTTTGGGTCCTTGGCGGCTTCCTCGACAAAGCGCACCACGGCGTCGAAGGACTGGTACGGATGGAACGCCAACACGTCGCCGTTGCGAATCGCGCTCCAAATGTCGGGCGCGCGCTCGAAGGCCGGCACCGCTACCGGCGCTTGTGGCCGGTCCTTGAGACGCGGCAGGTTCACGGCGGCATACAATTGCAACAAATCGGTGAACGCGGTGAAACCTTTCCCAGGGTAGAGATCTTCGCGCGTGAGCTCGAGCTCCTCAACCAACTGGGTGACGGTCTCGACCGGTATATCGGGGTCGTATTGCAGCCGCACCGCATCGCCCATGCGCCGCTCACGAACGCCTTTCTCGATGGACATCATGAGATCCTCGTCGCGCCGCCGCGCAACCAGGAAATCCGCATCTCGGGTCACCCGAATGGCGTGACAAGAGCGAATTTCGAATCCGTGATAGAGGCGCGGCAAATAGCGGCGCAAGGTATCTTCCAAGAGCATAAAGGCATGTTGTCCGTCGCGCGCCGGCAAAGAAATAAAACGCGGCGCCACATGAGTCGGGATATGGACGATCGAAAGATCGGTATGGGGCAGACGTGAAACGAGAGTCGGGCGCAAGGACACCACTAGACAAAGCGATCGATTGGCCAGATAGGGAAACGGATGAGCCGGATCGATCGCCAGCGGCGTGACGATGGGATAGAGCTTGCGCAGAAAATATTCTTCGAGAAAGCGCTCTTGCTCGCCGCTCATCTCTTCGGGTCGAACCAGGTGAATCTCTTCAGCGCTCAATCGCGGCATGATGGTGTTGAGGAAACACAGATGCTGTTCCGCCGCCAGCTCATGCACCCGCGCCGAGATCACCGTCAATGCCTCAGCCGGCGTGAGGCCGTCGGGATCGCTGCTGTTATCGCCCTCGAACACCATGGCCTTGAGCCTGGCCACCCGGACCATGAAGAACTCATCGAGATTGGCACTGAAGATCGCGAGAAATTTCACCCGCTCCAACAGCGGCACGCTCTCATCCTTGGCTTCTTCGAGCACCCGCCGGTTGAATTCCAACCACGACAATTCCCGATTGATATAGGTATTTGCATCCATCACGCTTTACTCCGGAGGCTGCCCGGTGCCGAACCGTAAAAAAACTTCGACCGCGAACCCGCGCATGCTAGTTTGCCAAGCAAACGCAATGGTACCAATTAGTTAATGTCAGGTTAAGTCGCCAATACCGTGGGCGTGACAGCGACGCCAAACCAGTCCGTATCGAAGCTTGATCAAGCTCTAGCCCGGCCGTTAGCGGAGCGCTATGCTTGACGGGTTGTGATGACCAATTTGCTAATCGCCGCCTACTTGGTGAGCCCAAAACCGCTGGCGGCAACGACTTTATTGGACAACTTCGAT
>JBGTCC010000327.1:0-3563 GCA_041749055.1 Thermodesulfobacteriota bacterium
GGGACGATCTGCCGGGTAGCAGACTTAGCCATTCGATCCGCGCGGCGCGGGTAAACTTGCTTGCCGAGCATACCGGGCTCGACGCGCAGGCTTGCGATCGGCTCGGCGCTGTCGACGGGTTGGTGGATTATTTGAATGGCTTAGCCGACAGCGGCGCGACTCGCCTGCGCCATCACCCCACCCGCAGCCTTTCAGAGGAGCACCTTTGGCTGACGACGCTTTTTCCCAACGGCCTACCCTTCGACGCGGAAATCGCTCGTGAGGCGAAGGATAAACCCAACGATCGCGTTTCAGACTCTTTTATAACTAGAAGCCTGACGAGTCTAAGCCGGTTGTTTGGCGGCTGGAACGCCAGCATAGGTTAAGAATAGATGCCTGTAAGCTCATCGATGTGCGACGTCTGACATTGAGTGCGGTTAGAGCGACCAGCACAGCGCGAAAATTATGAGCGTAACGGAACGGTTTCATGCACACCGCTCGGGAACCCGGGCGCGCCAATGGCGCGCGGGCCTCGGGCGCACGCTCTTCGGTTCAAAAACACGCAAGGCGGTAGTCTGGTCTGCCGGCCTATTGGTCAGTTTAGTTGCGCTCGTCATAATCGCCGGGTTTTTTATCGATGAGCCGTTGCGCCGGCGCATGGAAGCCAACCTGAACCGGACGCTCACCGGATACACGGTGCGCATCGGCAAGCTTGACTTTCATCCCATCGGTCTTGCCCTCGATCTCGAAAACTCAGTGATCATTCAGAACGATAATCCCGAGCCGCCGGTGGCGCAGATCGCCAATTTGAGCGCCAGCATCCAATGGCGCGCGCTCCTACGCGGCCGGCTGGTGGCAGATTTTGCCATCGACAATCCAAAACTTTACATCAACCGCAAGCAGGCGAAAAGAGAGTTAGACGATAAAATACCGATGAAAGAACGCGGTTGGCAGCAAGCGCTCGAAGAAATTTATCCGCTTAAAATCAACCGCTTTGTGATTCGCGACGGTTCGCTCACCTATGTCGATGAAGGGCCGTTTCGTCCCCTCGAGTTAACTCGGGTCGAGCTGCGCGCGGAAAATATTCGCAACGTGAGATCCGATCCCGACGTTTATCCCTCGCCGGTTCAAATCGAGGCCGCAGTCTTCGAAAAAGGCACGCTCCGCGCCGACGGTCACGCCGATCTCCTCGCCGAGCCTCATGTCACATTCAAATCTGCAACCATTGCCCTGGAAAATGTCGAGCTCGCTTACTTCAAACCGATCGTCGAGCGTTACAACATCACCGTGCGCCGGGGCCGCTTATCCGCCTACGGCAATGTTGAGTACGGCGCCAAGACCGACCGCATCGACATCGCCGAGCTGCGCGTGCAAGATGCCGACGCCGATTACGTTCACAAAGCGGCCGAGTCGGTTGCCAAAAAAGCCGGCGCCGAGGTCGACCGCGCCGCCAAAAAATACAGCGATGCTCCGGCACTGGTGGTCAACGTCGATAAGCTGCGCGTGCAAGGCAAACTCGGATTCTTCAATGCGGCGCGCGCGCCTCAGTATAGCATTTTCTGGAACAACCTCGATTTGCAGATTGATAATTTAAGCAATCAATCCAATAAAGGCCCGATCACCGGCAGCGCGCGCGGCAAACTCATGGGCAGCGGCGCCAGCGAAATCTCCTTCGTCGGCCGACCCAATCCCAAAGGCCCCGACTTCGATCTCAAAGTCGCCATAGGCAACACGGACATGAAATCCATGAACAATCTTTGGCGCTCCTACGGCAACTTCGACGTGGTTGCCGGGCAATTTTCTTTCTACTCCGAGCTGTCGGTGCGCAACGGCAGCGTCGACGGATACGTCAAACCTCTGTTTCACAATACGGATGTGTATGATCGCCGCCAAGATAAAGAGAAGGGCATATTCCGCCAGCTCTACGAAGGCATCATCGGCGGCTTTTCATGGATTTTACAGAACACGCCGCGCGACGAAGTCGCAACCACGATCCCGGTTTCAGGCAAACTCGCCAATCCACAGACCAGCACATGGGAGACGATTATCGGCCTGATCCAAAACGCGTTTTTCAAAGCGGTCCTGCCGGGCTTCGAGCAGCTGAGCGAACGCAATAGGAAAAAATAACCATGAGGCTCCTGAGCGGTACTTTCGGACGAACAACACTCCCGAAAGATCAGCTTATGCCACTCAACGCTTCGACTACCGCACACTCACATCGAGTAGTGTGCATGACACAGTGGAGATTCCCAGCGAAATCTTGATCGGGTTCTACTCGAAAAAATTCCGCCTCAGTTAACTCTGTGCGGCAAACTCCTTAGGGTGTCGGAGAAAATCAAACAGAATCGCTTCGGGACCAATAAAGTCAACCGCTCAAGCGGCGGTTTGTTGAGTATTTTATGTCTGCACGGTTGCGCTCCACTCATGATTAACGGCATAGGCTTTGCAGTTCGGAATGGTGCACTTGATGGAGGATGAAAATATGGAACAGCCTGAAATTCCGAACCAGGAAGTATTTACACAAATTCAGCAAATGCTCGACACACCGATTGAAGATCAGGCCGCCACGTTTGAGTTAGCTTTGCTTGGAGGCGTATTGCAAAACACGCTGGAAATGTTGGGCAACGCGGAAAGCGATCAGGAAGCAAGCGAGATTCTGCGCTCCATGATCAAGAGCGCCTTCGTGATCGGCCGCAGGCACTTCAACCAACTTGTTTAAGCCCGCGCTTTGGCCGCCCGCATGGAAGCTCGTCGTCGAACCGGAGTCTCTCGTTGCGCGAAATATTATGCCTACGCCTTGGCGCTTTTGCTGGCCAATCCGGTCGCCACATTACCAGGTCACACGGCCACAGGCGCCAATCGTCAGGACGGTGTAAGACGCAACGACGAGCAAATAGCTGCCGCTCGAATCGCTGAAATCGTAGCCACCGCTTGGAACAAAAACGATAGTGTAACCCTCGCCAGCCTATTTCTTCCAGATGCGGTCTTAATCATGCCGACCGGCTCGGTCGCTCATTCGCGCCCGGCGATAAGGAAGCGCATCATCGACGAGCGCAACGGCAAACTAAAGAATACCACTTTACAAAACACCATCGCCGGTGTTGCTTTGACCGGCAGCCAAGCAGCGATCGTGAAAGGGAATTACCAACTGCACGGCATGAGAATATTGGGACTCGAGACTTCTTCAACGGGCACCTTTATCTTCCACCAAAGGAAACAAAAAGGACGGTGGATGATTTTGAAAGCGGAGCTCTTGCGGTAATCAGCCGATTGCCGCGATCAGCCTGACCCGCCCCTGATGGTGCGGCAGGCTGATCGCGACAAATTCCCTCTACGACAACAGGCTTACAGCCGATATATTTAGAATCTGGTTCGGCAGCCTTCGACTATGCGTCCTCCTGCTATTCACCCGCTTTACGATTTCAGCATCGCTTCACGCGGCCAAAATCGCAGCTCGCCGCACGCTTCGATGAACGCGGCAGCATCTGCCGGGTCCTTGAGCATAATAAAGCCGTCGTCGCGACTCTCCGCCACTCCAGCTTGAGTCAACAGACGGCTGGCTGCATCGACATAGGCGATGAATT
>JBGTCC010000328.1:0-2383 GCA_041749055.1 Thermodesulfobacteriota bacterium
GAACAAGCGCGATGAAATACTCGATCATGTCGTTAAAGGTAAATAGCATCGTCACTAAATCGGCATCAAGCGACTTGGTTGCCGCGCTTCTGCGGTTTTCTGCCGCTCCATGATGATGGATCCACTCATCGGTTTAGATCAGACTATAAAGCGAGCTGCGCACGCCGGCACCGCACTGCGTCCGCGGCGGACGCGGTGGTATCGGCGGTTGCGGCGGATCGGGGAAAGGATCCGGCGGAGGTTTGGGGGGATCTGGATCCGGGAATGGCGCCGGAATTGGGTCGGGTCGGTATCGCCCCGTGGTTCCCAGATAGGGTTTCGCCGTCAACTCTGTGCTTGCATTACTTCTGCCGCAAAGTATCGAACGGCCAAGCCGTTTGGCCAAACTAACCCAATCCGCCGGTTGAACTATCGCGCTTGTGCTGTTCATGCGCTTTCCTCCATCGCCTGATAGGCATAAATTATCGCCAGTTGTTGATTTTATGAATGATGCCCTACAAACGCTTCGGCCCTTTTGTCGGTTTTGGGTCGCCGATTGGGGGGTTTTTATTTGGTGTAGGATCTCCTGGATTCGGCTCGTCGGGAGGCTCACCCACCGGCGGCCTCCGATCCCGTCTTGGCGGCTTCATCGGTGGTTTCTTCGGGTCGTTCGGCGGCTCGCGCCGAGGTGCCTCGCGTTTGCTATCGTTCTGCGACTCGCTAGTTCTGGGTGGTTTGATGGACATAAATTATTTCGCGCCGGTGATTCTTTTGGTGGCCGCCGCCTTGATTGCGTCACTTCATCTGACCTTGGCGACCCATGTGCTTACGGCCGATCGTGCCAGTAGCCTTCCCGGCCGTAGTGGTGGTAAAGCCGGCTCTCGTACTCGCGATTGAGCGCGCTCTCGTCATATTCAGGCGCGTTCTTGATCGCTTCGCGCGATACATCGACATGGATTTTGGAATCGTTCCAGCTGATTGACTGCAACCATTGGGGCGAGATCACGACCTTTTTCCCGGGCAGCCAGTTGCGCGTGTCGACCGCCACATAACGGATCGCCCAGCTCTGGTCGTCAACGACAAAATCTTCCACATGGCCAATGTCGCCGTCCGACGCCTCGACGTAATAACCGGTCACTTCTTCGCTGCTGCGCAGATTGCAATCTGCCGAGCTTTGTCGGTCCCTGATCGCATCGATCTCTCTTTCCGCAGTGCTCGCTTGGGGGATGTCCGTTGCTAGCAATGGATACGCTTCGGCGCCCCATAAGTAAGGTCCGCTCCAGTAAGACGGATAGCCGTAATAATTGTAGTAGTCTTCTTCCTGTTGGCGCGAGATCGGTTTGTGGGTATCGATGCCGGGACTGTTTTCGACCTGCTGCTTGGTCAGGCGGACGTCGACGCGCTGGTCTTTCTTGGCCACCGCCGCGACCGCGTGGGGCGAGATCAGCACCTGGCGTCCGGAGAGCCACGAGCCGGTGTCGACGACCAGATAACGGACCGCCCATGCGTGGTCGTCGAAATACAAGTCTTGCACCGTGCCGATCTCGCCATCGCTGGCGTGCAGGGTTAAACCCTGAAGATTTTTTGCGCTCTGTAACATGATTAAATCTCCTCTTCGTTAAGCGTTTCTCCAACCGGTCCCTACTCGATAATGGAGCAACTGCCGTGCCATTGCCGCACTCAAAACCGAATAATATCCCAATTTTTTACGCCACCGCGGTGTTCAGGCAGTGAGGCTGTAAAGCTGCGGCGAAGCGCTGCGCTGGACCGCCACGATCACGACGATATCCTCCTACCAGCCGCGCGTCAGGTAATCGGCGAACGCAAAGGTCATGAGCAGGGCAAGCCAGAGCACTCCGGCGCCGGCAAACAGCAACGTGAGCCGGTGGCCGTGGCGCAGGTGCATGAAATAGGCCGCCACCAGCAACGCTTTGACGATCGCGATAGTGAGCCCGACGATAGTATTCCACTGGGCGCCAAGATCGACGAAGGCTGCGCCGGTGGTGGCCAGCGTCAATGCCAGCAGGGCGCCGAAAACAAGGTAGTAAGTTTTCACCGCGATCATAGGTGGCGGCCGAGCAGATAAAACAGCGGAAACAAAAAAATCCAAATGATATCGACGAAGTGCCAGTACAGCCCGGCGAGCTCCACCGGCGTATAGTAGAGGGCGGTGTAACGGCCGCGCCGGGCGGCGACGATCAGCACAGCGAAGATCGCGATGCCGACGATCATGTGCAGGGCATGCATGCCGGTCATGGCGAAGTAAAAGGAATAAAATATCGCCGCAGGTCCGGCCTGCTCGCCGGGATAGGCGAAGTTTGAACCCGGCAGCAAATGCTCTTCATATTTGTGCAAGTATTCGGTGCCCTTGACGCCGAGAAATACCAGGCCCAAGAAAATTGTC
>JBGTCC010000329.1:0-1837 GCA_041749055.1 Thermodesulfobacteriota bacterium
TTGAGCCTCGCCCGCGAGCACCGCGCGCACCACCGCTATACTGATCGTCAGCGCGATCGCCAGTCCAAAAAATAGCAGAGACAACGTGACAATCTCGGTATTCTGGAGGTTGCCATGAGTTTCGGCGCTGAGCGGGTTAAAGATGATTTCCGCGTCCGGCTGCAACTCGGAGTCCAAGAACCGCTCCAGCTTTGCAACCTGTTCCGAGAAGCGGCCCGACTGGTCGCTATTCGCAATGCGCGCCGCCATCATCGCCTCGCCCAGCGCGTAAACATCCTGCCAGCCGGTGCGCAGCCGCACCGCTAGTTCCCGTTGCCGCGCAGTCTCGGCCAGTGCCGTATACCCATCGAGCTGCAGCGCCACGTTCGCTGCGTCACTGGCCGCCCCTTGGAGTGCCGCATCGAAACCGCTCAGGTATTGCCATACGTTCAACGAATACCCGATGATATTGAGTTCCAATTTGTGCCCCGCCGAGGCGCGAGGCCTGGCGGCGTTATGATCTTTCTGGAAACTCGTCGCCATCGATTGAAGCCGGACAAAATCGATGAAGCCAATCAACACCAGGATCGACGTCAGCCCGCCACAACCGAGCCAGAGCAGCCATCGCGCGCCGAGAGGGCGCAAACGCGGTATAAGGTTCAGGGCCATTCTTTCACGCTAGATTACAGCCGCAAGGATATGTCGCGTGCCTGGATCTTGTTCACCTTGCCCACTTCCGTGTGTGGCAGCGACACTGTCCAGTTTAGCACCGGGCTTGAGCACGATCAGCGCTTTCAATGCCTCGCCCCACTGCGGGTCGGGCGCGCCGACGACCGCGGCTTCGAGAATATCGGGGTGACTGTAAATCATGCTCTCGATCTCCAGCGGATAAATGCTGATGCCGCCGCTCTTAACCATATCTTTGCTTGCGCCCCGAAACAAACAAAAAAACCTTCATCCTCGAAGTAGCCCAGATCGCCGGCGTAGAAACAGTCATCGCGTCGGGATTTTTGCAATAATAACGGGCGCCAGCGGACTTTGGCAGATGATCTGGCCGGCATCGCCGAATGAAAGTCAATGGTCCGCTGGGTTGCCAGTTAACCTTTGGGAAAACTCGTCGTACCCGAAGCAAACAAACTGCCAACGGATCGTCTTCGCTGACCTCAACTTCCGGTCGTTGGCGCACTGGCCTTCGAACAAACCGCTGGAGCTTGTTCAACATGGCCTCCTTCGAAAATACACGTGCAGCGATGATCTGCGCATCGATAACGACTCTCTGTTCCGTCATACCGGCGCAGGCCGGTATCCATCCCCCCTCCCGCCCCCGGATGCCGGCCTGTGCTGGCATGACGAGTCTAAGGAATGAACCCTCGAGAGTGGGCTTCCGGTATTTTCATGATCGGTAGACGAGCGCAAGCTCATGAAACACTTCGTGGTGAATTTTTTACAGCGCACCGCCGATCCGCCCAGCTGGCGGCCGTTGATTCACGGCATCGACTATCGCTCGATAGATATCCTCCGCCGCCCGCTCCTTGGCCACGCAGCCATAGGCGCCGGCATTTTTCATCGCCGCCTGGACGGACCTATCGCTGGCGGCGAACGATAGCCCAATGACGATCAAGCCGGGCTGGTCCAGAACGATGCGCCGGGTCGCCTCGATGCCATTCAGCCCCGGCATGTTAACGTCCATGACGATTACGTCGGGCTTAAGCTCATCGGCCATGGCGATCGCCTCCCGGCCATCTTTGGCTTCACCGACGACCCGGATGTCTTGGTGGTCTTCGAGCAGCCAGCGTAGTCCCTGGCGCACCATCTCATGATCGTCCACCAAGGCAATGCGCAGAGGCTTATTCGTCGT
>JBGTCC010000330.1:0-9806 GCA_041749055.1 Thermodesulfobacteriota bacterium
ACTAACGCCGGAGAAGGTGTGGCGGGGCTTGGCATCGCGCAATGAAGTGATCGACTGACGAACCGGAGGTCAGAAGTCGGAAGTCAGATGTCGGAGATCAGTAGTCAGCACCCCATTTAATGGGAATGCTGACCTCTGTCATCTGACCTCTGACTTTCGACCTCTGACTTCCGACCTCCGATAGCCATCGCTCCTACTGCGCGCCTCTAATCCGACCGATCAATAGTCCTTCGGGGAAGGGTACGTTCAACAGATATTCGAACAGTCCCCAATACAACAACCACGAGAAGAAGGTTACCTGCGCCGTCATCAGCCAGCTCTCTTTGCCGGCGACTTTTAAATATAAAAGGATCATTAGCGGCACGGCGATGGGAAAGCCCAGGAGCCAAATGCCCATGAAAAAACCGACGGTCCAGCCGATCACGGCAATGGTTCTTCGTTTAATCAGTTCCGGGGCGATTTCGACCTCGGCTTCCTCACCGGGGTAAGCCGCCTCCTTTTTTTTATCCGTGCGGCGCAGATCCCGCGCCAGCTGTAAGATCGACAAAACAAGTGTCGGTATACCGATGACCCAAGGAAATAGGCCGGCGCGGTAGCCGAAGTTGCGGCTCTGCCAGAGCGCCGCGGCGAGTACCAGAATCAGCACGCCGGTAAAAAGCGTCGGGTAGCCGAATTTCAACCCTCCCTGCGGCGGTGCTTCAACCAGCGATGCGCCGTTACCCGGCTCCAACGCTTTCTTTCGCGCGTCCCGGCGGCTCTTGTACATTGGATAAAAAATTCCAAGCAGCGTCAGTATAAAAATACCGATGACCCCTGGCCGGTGGGTCCACGCCAGGCCGTAATTATCGGTCGACAAGAACAATCGGTTTTCCGACAGCGGCCCGAGAACCAGTCCGAGCAGCACCGGCGGCCGTGGCCAGTCGAGCTTCTCCATGATCCAACCGAGCGCTCCGAAGGCCAGAACGATGACCATGTCTTCGAAAGCGTTCTTTTCGGCAAAGGCGCCGAGATAAATCAACACGAGAATGATCGGGATGATAATGCCGCCGCGCACCTGGGTGACTTTCGCCAGGGGCTTTAGGAATAGAAAGCAGATCGCCACCGTGATGATGTTGGAAATGATGATGACCCAAACAAAGGAAAAGGTCAGATCGAGCTTGCCCTTGGGCGGCGGCAGCAGCATGTCGGGGCCAGGGACGATGCCTTGAATGATGAATGCGCCGAGCAGGATCGCCATGACCACGCTGGCGGGAACGCCGAAGGCGATGGTCGTGATCAAGCTGCCGCCGAGGGTCGAATTGTTCGCCGCGCCTGGTCCTAACACGCCGCGCACGTCGCCTTTGCCGAAGCGTTCTTTGTTGGGCGAGCTTTGCACCGCGTGGGCGTAGGCCAACCACTGAGTTGTCGCCGCGCCCATGCCGGGAATGATCGCTATGGCCGTGCCGAGCGCGCTACAGCGTATCACCAGCCAAAAATGGCGGAAGGTATCTTTGACGCCTTCCATGACGCCGCCAAGTTCGCCAACTTCTTTTTTCGCGATACTCCTGCCCAAGACGGCGAGCTCGATGGTTTCCGGTATAGCGTAGAAACCGATGGTGATCGGCACCAGGCCGACACCGTCCCACAGAAATAACTGGCCGAAGGTGTAACGCTGGATGCCCGAGATGGGATCGAGGCCGATGGTCGCAAACATCAGACCGATGCCGCCCGCGATGATGCCTTTTAACGGGTCCTCGCCGCTCAATGCCGCGACGAACGATATGCCGAGGATCGCCAGCATGAAAAACTCCGGCGATCCGAAAGAAAGCACCAGGGGCCGGATCACCGGCACGGCGGCGCCAAGCGCGAAGCCGGCAAAGACCGCGCCGACCAGAGAGCTCATCAGAACCGCGCCGAGAGCGCGGCCCGCTTCGCCGTTACGCGCCATCGCGTGGCCGTCGACAATCGTCGACGCGGTCGTCGGCTCGCCGGGGACGCCGAACAAGACCGAAGTTATGTCACCGGTGGTCGCGGTGACCGCGGTCATGCCGAGCAGAAAAGCGAAGGCTTCGACGGCGCTCATCTTGAAGACGAACGGCAACATGAGCGCCATCGCGGTGGGCCCGCCGAGGCCGGGAAGAATGCCGACGACGAATCCGACTGCGATGCCCACCATCATCAAACTGAAGGTCGACCAGTTGAAAACTTGTACCAGTCCGGAAAACAGCGCGGAGACCATATCCATAATTACCAAAACCTCTACAAACCGGGGCTAAATGTTCGCCGGTCAATATCAATGTTGGGGTTAGTTGTAAAGAACATCTTTCAGCTTGGTGAGAAGAGCGGCATCGAGTTTGAATAATCCGGCGATGTCCTTCTCGATTGCCTCGACCGGGATGGGTTCAACATTGAGGCGCGACTTTTTGGCGTCGGCCATAAACTCGGCGTCCTTAAGAGTGGCTTCGAAGGCTTTGCGCAAAAGCTGTACACGATCCTTCGGGGTGCCGGGCGGTAAGGTGTACGTGCGGACGATGTCGCTATCGCCGTGTATGCCGACGTCAATCATTTTGCGGGCCTCCTCGGTCTTGGCGAGTTTGATCGCCTGAGGCACGTTGGCGAGTTCTGGATGGGTGCGCCGGTTTGCCTGAAGAACCACCACGGCGTCGCCGGTATCGAGGGCCTTCCGCCAAGTGACGCTGACCGAATCCCAACCCCAGCAGCCACCGGCGACTTCGCCGCTCTCGGCGGCCAATCGCACATCTGCGGTTCCTTTATAACCCGTGACCAGTTGTATCGGTAGGCCAAGAGCCGCTTTTAAGACTCGCGTGGCATTGTCCGGAGTTGACGTGCCGGGGGCGATGCCGCCCATTTTGACCGGTGACTTCGCGGCGAACCATTTTTCTACGGTCGTGATACCGCTGGCTTTGGTCATGGCGCACACCACGTGATCGCTGATCGGCGCGCCGATAAACTCGAACTTGCGGGCATCGAACTCGATGCCGGGCTGGCCAAGCACTTGGCCCAAGAATAGACCGCCGATGAAGTGGCCGATGGTTAAGCCGTCAGGCTTGGCGACTTTGTAAACATGATTGGCCGCGATCAAACTGCCCGCGCCAGTCATGTTTTCGACCACGACGCTTGGGTTGCCAGGTATGTGCTTGCTCATGTGGCGCGCCAAGGCACGGGCATAGGTGTCGAAGCCGCCGCCCGCGGAAAAGCCGACGACCAACCGTATCGTTTTGCCTTTATAAAAATCGTCGGCTTGAGCCGACGCACTGCCAACGGCGACGAACGCCAAGATCAAGCTGACAATCCCACGTCGTTTCATGATCGATCTCCTTATCGTCTATTACAATTGTATCCTTGCCCTAGCCAAAACAGTTTAATGAAACTAACCGATTGATAAATTCAACGCAACAAATCCCGACCTAATTCAGTGGGAGATTGATTGCCTCGAGTGACTAACCTGATCTTTTAGTTGTGTTCAAGGAGTCGGGCCTTTAGAATGGTGACGATGCAAGGGTGAGGGTCTGCCGGACACAGACTGCTTAGGGAGAGTAATTATGGCAGAGCTGTTGAATTACATTGACGGCGAGTGGCGCAAGGCCAAGTCGGGGAAGACTTTAGAAAACCGCAATCCCGCCAACCGCGAAGATCTGATCTGCGGATTTCCCGCCTCCGGAATTGCTGATGTTGATGAGGCGGTTTCGGCCGCAAGGAAAGCCTTCACCAGTTGGCGCCTGGTGCCGGCGCCCAAGCGCGGGGAGATTCTCTACCGTGTCGGCGAGCTATTAAAAAAATCCAAAGAAGAGTTGGCCCGCATCGAGACCCGCGAGATGGGCAAGGTGTTGAAGGAAACCCGCGGCGATGTTCAGGAAGGCATCGATTGCGCGTTCCTCAATGCCGGCGAGGGGCGCCGGCTGTTCGGCGAGACCACGCCGGCGGAGTTGCCCAACAAATTCGCCATGTCGGTGCGCACGCCGATCGGCGTGTGCGCATTGATCACGCCGTGGAATTTTCCCCTGGCGATTCCGACCTGGAAACTCTTTCCCGCGCTGATTTGCGGCAATACGGTGATTCTCAAACCGGCCGAGGACACGCCGCACACGGCAACTCGATTCGTCGAGATTCTCAACGAGGCCGGCGTGCCGCCAGGTGTCGTCAATCTGGTACACGGCCGCGGCGAAGATGTCGGCGTGGCGCTGGTGCGTCATAAGGATGTTCAGTTGGTTTCGTTCACCGGCTCCGCCGCAGTCGGTCGCGAGATCGCTTCGGTGTGCGGCCAAAATCTCAAACGCGTATCTCTGGAACTCGGCGGCAAGAACGCGCAAATCGTTATGGAAGATGCCGATATCGAGTTGGCTGTCGAAGGCGCGCTATGGGGTGCCTTCGGCACCACCGGCCAGCGCTGCACGGCGACCAGCCGGCTGATCGTCCATCGCGACGTGGCAAAAAATGTTATCGATACGTTGGTCACGCGGGCGGAGAAAATCAAGATCGGCGACGGTCTCGATGAGCGCAACGAAATGGGACCGCTGATCAATCAAGCGGCGCGTGAAAAAGTTCTGCGCTACGTTGAGATCGGTGAGAGCGTAGGGGCGCGCTTGCGCACCGGTGGGGCGGTTTACGATGGCGGTGGTTGCGCCAAGGGTTGCTTTTTTCAGCCGACGATCTTTGACCTGGTGAAGCCCAACATGCGCATCGCCCAGGAAGAAATCTTCGGCCCGGTGCTGTCGATCGTTGAGATCGCCAGCTTCGAGGAGGCCATCGCTGTGCTCAACGCCACGGCTTACGGGTTGTCGAGCTCGATTTACACCAACGACGTGACGCGCGCGTTCCGCGCCATGCGCGACTTCGAAGCCGGCATTACTTATATCAACGGCCCGACCATCGGCGCCGAAGTGCATCTGCCTTTCGGCGGCGTCAAAGACACCGGCAATGGCCACCGCGAAGCCGGCACCACGGTTTACGACATTTTCACCGAGTGGAAGTCGATCTATGTCGACTATTCAGGAAGACTGCAGAAGGCACAGATCGATAACGCGGAATAGCATAAAAGATGGAAGCCCGCCGATTGGAACCCAGCGCCGGTGGTCTCGATTAACCCTAACGGTTCAATTATGAAAATTCCCAACATCAAAACTGCGCTACCCGGTCCCAATGCCAAAGCGATCGTCGAGCGCGATGAGAAATGCACCGCGCCTGCCTACGGTCGCGTCTATCCGTTGGTGGTCAAGGAAGGGCGCGGCTGTGTGATCGAAGATGTCGACGGCAATCTGTTTCTCGATTTCATGGCCGGCATCGCCGTGGCCAACACCGGTCATGCGCACCCACGGGTGGTTAAGGCGATCGAAGAGCAGGCGCGCAAGTTTCTCCATATCTGCGGCAGCGATTTTTATTATGAACCGATGGTCGAGCTGGCCGAGAAGCTCGCCCGCTTGGCGCCGGGTAAGGGTGGCAAAAAAGTTTTCTTCACCAATTCCGGGACGGAGACCGTCGAGGCGGCATTCAAGCTCGCCCGCTATCATACCAAACGCCAGCAAGTGATCGCATTCCACGGCGCCTTTCATGGCCGGTCTATGGGCGCGCTATCGCTCACGGCCAGTCGGGCTTCGCACCGGGCCCACTTCGGGCCGCTGATTCCCGGTGTGCACCATGTGCCCTATGGCTTCTGCCACCGCTGTCCTTATCAATTGAAATACGGCTCCTGCGGCATGGAATGCGTCAACGTTTTGGAAAAGGTGGTATTTCGCCATGTTGTCCGGCCGGAGGAAGTTGCGGCGATCTTTGTCGAGCCGGTGCTAGGCGAAGGCGGTTACGTCGTGCCGCCGCCGGAGTATCTGCCGATGCTTCAGGAACTCTGCCGCAAGCACGGCATCCTGCTCGTCGCCGACGAGATTCAGTCCGGCTTCGGCCGCACCGGCAAGATGTTCGCCTGCGAGCATTGGGGCATCGAGCCGGATATTCTGTGCACCGCCAAGGGCATCGCCAGCGGCATGCCGCTAGGCGCCATGATCGCCCGCGACGAGATCAGCACCTGGGAAGCTAGCAGCCATGGCAGTACCTATGGCGGCAACCCGGTGGCCTGCGCCGCGGCCTTGGCGACCATCGAATTACTGGAGGAGGGCCTGATCGAGAATGCCGCGAAGGTCGGGCTGGTTTTAAAAGATAAACTTACTGCGCTCAGACCACGTCATAAAGTCATTGGCGATGTGCGCGGTCTCGGCCTGATGATCGGTGTCGACTTCGAAAACGGCGACCATAAGCCCGATGGCAAATTCCGCGACCGCGTCATGCAGATATCCTTCGAGAAAGGCTTGCTGCTGCTGAGCTGCGGCGACAGCACCCTGCGTTTTTGTCCGCCGTTGATCGTAACGGAAGAAGATATTGGCACTGCCGTGGAAATCTTCGAGTCGGCCATCGTCGACGCGGCTTAATCTCGCGTTTGGGGCTGGTTGAAAGCTCCCGTCCTTCGATCTTACTCCGGGCAAGCTTCAGGCGGAATGAAATTCCGTCATTCCCGTGCAAACGGAATCCAGGTGACGGGCAGTGTCCGTCATGCCGTTGAAAAACGGTATCCAGGTGGATGCTGGACCTGGATTTCCGCGTTCGCGGGGATGACGATAAACCGAAAATTGGCTTCAAGTCGACACTTTCCAAACTACTTGGAGGGCAGCCGCAGGTTATTTAATGCGTTGGCTCTCCATTTATTAAAGCTTGTCGGCTGCTCACTTTCTTGTCACTGCGGCGGCCGATGATAAAGCTTTAAATTATTCAAGAAATTGATCATCCTGGTAGATAATTCACTATCTGTTCAACCACTAAGTAGTGCTTTTATGAAGTCAATTCGAAGTTTGGCGGCGCTCAAAACGCTCGTCGGGTTATTGATTTGGGAACAGTCGCTGCACGCGCAGGCCGAGTTCTATAACGGCAAGACGATTCCCATGATCGCCGGGACTACCGCCGGAGCGCTTTACGATAATCTTGCGCAATGCATTTATCAAAACCATGGAGGATTAGGAATTCCTTGTCGATTTAGCTAAGCGCAGTTTCGATCTCGACCCGGTCAAAGGTGAAGAGCTCGAAAGGGTCGTCAAAGATGTCATGAGCCAGCCGGCGGATATCGTGGCGCGGATGAAAAAATCTGTTGGGAGCGGAGAAGGAGCGGGAAGAATGGAGTTATGGAGTGTTGAAGTACTGGGATTCCTTTCCCAACACTCCATTACTCCATGACGCCAATTCTGTAACCCGTTATCGATACAGCCCGTCGATGTATCCTGACTTGTCCAATTCTTCGAGAAAGCTCGTGTCGACGAATTCCCGCGGGTTCGCCGTCTTCGCCGCCGGGATGCGGTCGCTCACGTCTTTGAATATGGTTTTGAAAGATTCCAAATTGGGGTAAGGCTTGGGCTTCACGGTCTCGCGCAGGGTTTGATAGGCGTCTTCGAGCGCCTTGGGGTCTTTGGTCTTGCGGTATTTGACAAAGGCCTGCTTGGTGACCTCCGGACTAGTTCTGACGATGTGAATCGCTTCAACGTAGCTCTTGACCATGCGCCGGGCGATGTCGCGGTTTTTGGCCAGGTAACGTTGGGTCGCGACCAGGCCGGTGCCTTGGTAGAAAATATTCAGCTCGGCCATGTTGAGAATGATTTTCATGCCGGCCAGTTGCGGCGCGAGATGATCGGGCGGCGAGAAGCTCGAGGCGTCCGCCGAACCGCCCACCATGGCGGTGATGCGCACCGGAGTGTCGCCGATCTGCAAAAACGTCACGTCTTTTTCATTCAAACCGAAGCGCGGCAACATGTTGAGCACGCGCATATGCGAGGCCGCGCCGAAGCGCGAGATCGCGATGCGCTTGCCTTTCAAATCCTCCCCTTTGTTGATGCCCGGCCGCGCGACCAGCCGGTCGTCGAGCATGTCTTGCACGCTCACCAGCATCACCGGGTCGCCGCCTTGCAAGCGCAGGGGCGACATCAACGCGCCGGTCATCTGGCCGAATTGAATTTCGCCGGACATCAACGACGGCGCGGAAATATTGCCGGGCATGTAGATGATTTCCAGATCGAGGTTGTTTCTTTTGAATAGACCGGCGGTATCGCCGAGCCAGAGTAGCCCATGCTGTGGACCCGGGGAGGTGTAGCTGATTCTAACTTTGTCGGCGGCGAAAGCGTGTGCGCCGCGAAGGCACAACACCGTGAACGAGGCCGCGACCAGCAAGCGCCAAGCGCGCTGTCCTCTTATCAACGCCATTCGATCCCTCTTCTCGACGGAAGACTTTTGCGGCGCGCGAGGAGCTATTTGATGCTCTTCAGGGCTTTCTGATCTTGCCTGAGTTCTCGGACATCGCGTTTCCTTTCCATGCGGTCCGACCTCAGCTCTTTCCTGTCGCCGGCGACTTCCGTTTCACCCGCTTTGACTTTTGCCCGCAGCATGGCGATTTCGCCGGCGGGTGCCTTTCTCGCGATGGCTTCGCGCAGGGCCCTGCGGTCGCGCCGCAGCTGTTGGCTATCCTGCCTGATCTCTTTGCGATCCTGGTGAATCTCCTTACGCATTTCCTGGCGATGCTTCTTTGTCTCGGCATCGGCCGCCCAGACTTGGCCGGTGAATTATAAACTGACCGCGGCGATGATGCCGCAAATTATCGCCAATTTGTTCTGGTTCATAATCTCGCCTTCAATATGTTTTCGCTTTCGATCTCAACAGTTAACTTAAATTAGCTTGTGAAAAAAGTAAAACGCCCCGGCGCGGTAGTCGCTTCAGGGCGTTGGGGAATGGCAATTCGGCGGCTCGCCGCAGTGTCGCTCGGGTCAGTAATACTGCGTGCCGCCGCCGCACGCGGTCACCTGGAAAACCACGCGGCGATCCAAGGCATCGGACATGTCGTCTTTGCCGGTGCCGACGAGATTGTCGCGCGAGCCGACGCCCTGGGCGGTAATGCGTTTAGCCAGCGGCGGCGCTTCACCCTGGAGTCTTTTCTTGATGTATTCGGCGCGCGATTGAGACAAGCGTTGGTTGAGCGGTTCGGCGCCCGAGGGGCTGGTGTGGCCGATCACTTCCAGGCAACTTTTGCTTTGCGCCGCGTGGCGGGCGATTTCCTTCATCCACATCGGATAGTGCGCGCTCATCTGCTTGTCGGCTACGAACGCGGTGGTGCCGGGCTTGAAAAGAAATTTCACGGCGAGACGATTTTTCGCCAAACCATAACCGACGATCCGGCTAAGGGCATCGTTGGCCGCGGCCTGCCGGCCGAGTTTCAAGTTCGCGAGGTAGATGCCATTGAAAACCCGCAACTGATGGCCGGTGGGTAGTTCGAGGGCGCCGGCATAACGCTCGAGGGCGTCGGCGAACCGGCCGGCGTCGTAGGCAGCGATGGCATCGCTGATCAAGCTTGCCGCCAGAATGCTATCGAGATAGGGGGGCTGAATCGCGTCCCCAGGTTTACTGGTCTGGCAAGTATTCACATAGCCCTCGGTCGGCCCCTCTTTCATCCACGCCGGACTATCCTGGAAGTACGGCGTCGGCGCGTGGTCGACGCCTGGCATTTGCGCGCGGGCAGTTCCCTTCGCGGCGACGATTCCTGACTTTAAATCTGCCAGAACTAGGCAGATGCGGTAGGCTTCCCTGGTGCCGTTGGTTTGGCCCTGGCTATTCACCGGTGTGAAGGTGCCGACCAAAACTTTGGGCGACCGGCGCACATTGGCGGCGGAGAAGGGTTGTAGGTCGAACTGCGGATAATGGCCGCGCACCATCTCGCTGATGCGCGAAGCCATGGTCCTGGTGGCGCCGGACTGCATCCCCGAAACGCCGTCGATCAGCGGGTCGATGAC
>JBGTCC010000331.1:0-6070 GCA_041749055.1 Thermodesulfobacteriota bacterium
GAAGGTGAACGCCCATACCATCTCGATTGAAGCCGCCAATCCGCGCCACGAACATGAGTGGCGCGTCTGGGAAGAAGTAAAACTTCCCGCCGGCAAAGTGCTGGTCCCCGGCGTCGTCGGCCACGCCACGGACATCGTCGAACATCCGCAAGCGATCGCCGATCGATTAATCCGCTACGCGAAAACTGTCGGCAAAGAAAACCTCATGGCCGGCACCGACTGCGGTCTCGGGCCGCGCGTCGGCAGCCAGCAAATCTGCTGGGCAAAGTTCGAAGCGATGGCCGAAGGCGCCCGGCTGGCGAGCCAAGAATTGTGGGAAAAATAATTCGTCCAGGTGTAAAGGCGAACGGCTGGTCGCCCTCTGCGTATTCACACCGAACCTTTCAGTTTCTCAACTCATTCACGAATATCATTGACGTATTCCCCGTGTTCGCATTACAGTGACCGCCAATTTGCCGAGGAGGATTCATGGGTCGAGGTTCAATCTACAGCTGCATCGGATTCGCGCTTTTATTTGTCACCGCTGGCACCCAAGCCCAGCAACTACCCAAGTCCGTCGCCATCGGCTCCAACCCGCCGGGCTCGCTGTTTTACGCGTTGGCTAGCGGTCTGGCGAAAGTCGTTAGCGACGCGGCGGCGATTCAAGCGCAAGTTCAGCCCTACGCCGGCACCAGTACATTCGTGCCATTGTTCGACACCGGCGAGCTCGATTTCGGCGTGGTCAACGCCGTCGACATGGGCATGGTTTACCGCGGCGCGAACTTCAAGGTCGGCGGCAGAAATCCGTTTCCCCATGTCGCCAGCTCCCGGCTGCTCATGCGCGGCTCGCCGCTGCGCAGCAGCTTTATCGTCAGGAAAGATTCGCCGATCAAAACGCTGGCTGACGTCAAAGGTAAGCGGGTCACCGGCGAGTATCCGGCGCAGTTGGCGGTTTGGTACAACATGTTCGGCGCCCTCTCGAATGCCGGGCTTTCTTGGAACGATGTCAAAGTTGTGCCGGTGCCGGCCGTCAACGAAGGGGTCGACGCGCTCATCCAAGGCCGCGCCGACGTCACCACCCACGCGATGGGCTCGGCGAAGTTGAAAGAAGCCGATGCCGCGGTCGGCATTCGATTCTTGTCGCTGGATTGTTCCAAGCTCGGCGAAGAAAGAATCAAGAAAGCGATCCCCGGCTATTATCTTTCGACGGTGAAGGCCGGCTCGTCGTCGGGAATCTTGGAAGACACCTGTGCCTACACCTACGACATTTATCTCGTCGGTCACGCGAAATTGCCCGACGCCGTCGTGCGCAACGTGCTGCAAGCGATCTGGGTCAATATCGACAAGCTGCCGCAATTCCATCCCGGTTTCGCCGAGTGGACCAAAGCCCGCGCCGTCGATCCCGAGGTGACGATTCCCTACCATCCCGCCGCGATGCGCTATTTCAAAGACGCGGGAGTCTGGCCGGCAAAGATGGACGAGGCACAAAAGAAATTGCTGGCGTGGAAACCGTAAGGTGGAGTCTCGCCGTGCAAAGTCTAGAGTCTGGGGTTTCCGCTCAACTCTAGTCGCAAGACGCCAGACAACAGGAGGCCTTTGTTATGAGGATTAAAATTCTCGCGCCAGCGCTCATCGGGATCTCGCTGTACACGTCCATGGTCGACGCGCAGAAACTTCCGCCTTCGACGAATATCGGCACCAATCCCGCCGGCACCGTGTTCTACGCCGTCGGCGCCGGTTTGGCGAAAGTGATCAGCGGTGCGGGGCCGATGCAGTCGGTGGTGCAGCCTTACACGGGCACGAGTACCCTGTTGCCGCTGCTCGACAGCGGTGAACTCGACTTTGGCATCATCAACGCGGTCGAATCCAACCTCGCCTATCAAGGGCCGGCGAAGCTCAAGATCGGCGGCAAGAATCCGCTGCCCCATGTGCCCAACGCCCGGCTGATCATGCGCGGCTCGCCTCTATTCATCGGCTTGGTCGTGAAAAAAGACAGCCCCTTCAAAAGCGTCCAGGATGCCAAAGGCAAGCGAGTCACCGGTGAATATCCAGCGAACCTCGCGATCTGGTATCACGGCTACGCTGCCTTGGCTAGCGGAGGCATTGCTTGGGACGATGTTAAGGTCGTGCCGGTGCCGGCGGTTAACGAAGGTGTCGACGCCATCGTTCAAGGCCGCGCCGAGGTAAGCATCCATGCGATCGGCGCGGCGAAGGTGAAGGAGGCGGACGCCGCCGTCGGCGTGCGCCACCTGCCACTGGATTGCTCGGCGCAGGGCGATGCAAGAGTGAGAAAAGCCGTCCCCGGCTATTCAACAACGACGCTTAAGTCAGGCTACTCCACTGGCATCACCGGCGATACCTGCGTGCTGACCTTCGACATCTACATGCTCGGTCACAAGGGGTTGTCCAACGACGTGGTGCAAGCCGCGCTAAAAGCGGTGTGGGATAACGTCGACAAGCTGCCGCCGCTTCATGCACAGTTCCAAGACTGGACCCGCGAGCGCGCCGCCTCCACCGACGTAACCGTCCCGTACCATCCAGCCGCCGTGCAATTCTATAAAGACAAAAATCTCTGGAACGCCAAACTGGACGACGCGCAGAAACGATTATTAGCGGTGAATCCATAGGGGCGTGGAGAAGATTGAAGTGATGGAGCACTGGAGCGATGGTTCGGACAGGAGACAAGTTATGAAACGCCAATGGAAGGTCATCGCGATGTTTTCTCTGGTCTTGTCGTGCACGCAAGGCGATAGCGTGCATGCGCAGAAAGTTCCGGCGTCGACGACCATTGGTTCGAATCCCGCCGGTTCGCTTTTCTATTCCGTCGCCAGCGGCCTGGCGAAGGTCATCAGCGGCGCCGGACCGATGCAAGCGGTGGTACAGCCTTACACCGGTAGCAGCACCTTTTTGCCGCTCTTGGACAACGGCGAACTCGATTTCGGCATCGTCAATGCCGTCGACATGGGCATGGCCTATCAAGGGCCGAGATTAAAAATCGGCGGTAAGAATCCCTTGCCGCACACACCAAACACGCGCCTGATCATGCGCGGCTCCCCGCTCCTGACCAGTCTGGTATCGAGGAAAGATGGACCAGTGAAAACCGTCGCCGACGTCAAAGGCAAACGGCTCACCGGCGAGTATCCCGCTCATCTCGCGGTCTGGTTCAGTGTCTATGGTTCACTCGCCACCGGCGGCCTGACTTGGGACGATGTCAAAGTCGTCCCCGTACCCGCGGTGAACGACGGCATCGACGCCTTGGTGCAAGGCCGCGCGGAGGTTAGCAACCACACCGTCGCTTCGGCAAAGATCAAAGAAGCCGACGCCGCGATCGGCGTGCGCTTCGTCTCCCTCGACTGTTCGCCCCAAGGCGAAGCGCGGCTCAAAAAAGCCGTACCCGGCTACTATCTGACAATGCTGAAAGCCGGCCACTCAAACGGCATCATCGTCGACACCTGCGTCCAGGCCTACGACATGTACCTGGTCGGTCACAAAGGCTTATCGAACGAACATGTCAGCGCGGCGCTAAAAGGCATCTGGGACAACGTCGACAAGCTCGCGCCGCTCCATCCATCGTTGCAAGAATGGACCCGCGAGCGCGCCATCGACCCCGACGGGACCATGGCGTACCATCCCGCCGCGGTCCAGTTCTACAAAGAACGCAAAGTCTGGCCCGCCAAGATGGACGATTTCCAGAAGAAAATGCTGGCGATGAAGCCGTAACTCGTCGTTTAGAGTTTGTAGTCTAGAGTTTAGCGTTTTCCCACGACTGAAACTTTTGGAACGTCTGGAACTAAGCGAAGCGCTGGAACAACTGGAACAGTCCGATCTTTTTGAACGGCTTGAACGGAGCAAAGCAGTTGAACGTTTTGAACGAGGTTTATCTTAGAAAATGAGTGACGACCTCGCCGCCACACCTGGACGTTTTCGCAAGCTCACCGGCGCGCCAGCGGCGATCCTGCGCACGTTGCTGATCACGATCACCGTGCTCGGTTCGTTATGGGCGTTGGAAATCCACCATCACTTCGAAGTCACTTTCTTCAAGCAACAGTATCTCGCGCTGTTTCTCGCCCTCGGCCTCAGCAGCGTTTTTCTCGCCGTCAAAGCCTTGCCCAAGCAAGTGGGCGACAGCGTTCCTTGGTACGACTGGCTGCTCGCCCTCGGCGGCCTCGCAATCGGGCTATACGTTACCATCCTTTATCCGACCATCGCCTATCGTCTTGGAATACTCTCCCCGGACCGCTGGATCTTTGGCGGCCTGGCGATCGCCTTACTGCTCGAAGCAACCCGCCGCGTCGCCGGCGGCACGCTCGCGTGGCTTGCGCTCGGCGTCATTCTTTACACGAGATTCGCCGAGTATATGCCGGGTATTTTTTATTCAAAAAGCCCTTCGTGGGCACGCATTGCCAGCTATTTATATCTTGATTCCAACGCCATGCTCGGCTTGCCGATCGATGTCGCCGCCGGCGTGGTCGTCGCATTCATTCTGTTCGGCCAAGCGCTTTACGCCGTCGGCGGCGATAAGTTTCTTACCGACCTAGCCCTCATCGCCACCGGCCGCTATCGTGGCGGGCCGGCGAAAGTAGCAGTGGTATCGTCGTCGTTATTCGGCACGGTATCCGGCAGCGCGGTGGCCAACGTCGTGGTCGACGGCGCGATCACCATTCCGCTGATGAAGAGCACGGGATTTCCCGCCCATCTCGCCGCCGCCATCGAAGCGGTGGCGTCCAATGGCGGCCAGATCACGCCGCCGGTGATGGGTGCGGCGGCTTTTCTCATGGCCGAGTTTTTAAACATACCCTACGGTCAGATCGCCCTGGCCGCGTCGGTCCCCGCTGCGCTTTACTATCTCGCCCTGTTCACCCAGATCGATCTGGAAGCCGCCAAGCGCGGCTTGCTCGGCCTGCCGGCGGATCAAATCCCCAAGTTTCGGAACGTGATTAGACTGGGCTGGGCGTTTTTAATTCCGCTGTCGATCCTCGTCTACACTCTAATGATCGAAAATTGGGAAGCCGGCAAAGCCGGCATGGTCGCGGTGATCGGCGTTTTCGTCGTCGGCACGCTGCAGAAAGAAACCCGTCCGTCGTTCAAGAAAATTGTCGCGGCGTTTGAAGAAACCGGCAGGATTCTCCTCGACATTGCGGTCATCACGGCCCTCGCCGGCATCGTCATCGGCGCGCTCCACCTGTCCGGCTTTACGTTTAAAATCTCCCTCCTGCTCGTCACGCTCTCCGGCAATAACATCTATCTATTGCTGCTCATCACCGCTTTCGGCTGTTTGTTCCTCGGTCTGCCGCTGCCGACCACGGTGGTTTACATCACGCTTGCGGTCTTAGCGGCGCCAGCGTTGATCCAACTTGGTATTCCGCCCCTCGCCGCCCATCTGTTTCTCTTCTACTTCGGCATGGTCTCGCTGATCACGCCGCCCGATTGTCTGCCGGTCTACATCGCCGCGTCCATGGCCCAAGCGAACTTCTGGCAGACCGGCTGGACCGCCATGCGCCTGGGCATCGCCGCCTATATCGTGCCATTTATTTTTACGCTTCACCCAGCGCTGATATTTATCGGCAGCGGGAAGGAAATTGTCATCGCAATCTTCACCGCCAGCATCGGCGTCTTCATGCTCAGCGCCGGCTGCGCCGGCTATCTATTCCGTCCGTTGACATGGACCAGCCGCGGCATGCTCTGGCTCGCCAGCATGCTGCTGCTGCTGCCGTCAACGAATACGTTTCTGCTATTCGCCGACTTCGCCGGCTTCGCACTGGGCGCAGCGGCGATCGGCCGGGAGTGGATGCACCGTGAGCGGAGACTTCAAACTGTCACTGAATAAAAGTCGATCACTCATTGCCGAGGTTCGAAACCCTGTTCGACGCATTCGAAAATGCTCAGCTGGAGGTATTATGAAATCACCCGTAGCCGGTATCGGAATCGCTCTCACGATCGTTGCCTGTCTCGGCGTCAATGCGGCCTTTGCGCAGCAGACATCGGCGAAACGTAACTTCGACGCCGAGATCCAAACCGCGCTGGAATCAGCCAAGACCGCGGCTGGATTCGAGCACCTAGGCACCCTGGTGCGGACCTGCCTGTTGCCGCA